>CAXNFA010000011.1:0-11384 GCA_964201105.1 Alphaproteobacteria bacterium
CGGTGTCGGTGATGGCGAGCATCACATACTGGCCAGGCCTGACCTCCATGTGATGCGCGGCATAGGCCTCGTCGAGACAGGCGTTGGACAGTTCGATCGTGAGCTTGCCGCCCTCCAGCATGGCATCGCGCGCGTTGATGGCCATGTTCAGAATGGCGTTCTCGACCTGGCCCGGATCGACCAGCGTGTTCCACAAGCCGCCAGCGACAATGGTCTCGATTTCAATCTGCTCACCCAGCGACTGGCGCAGCAACGCCGTCGTGTCGAGCAAGATGCGGCCAAGGTTCACCGGGCGCGGTTCCAGCGGCAGCCGACGCGCAAAGGCCAGCAATTGCCGTGTCAGTCGCGCACCGCGCTGCACGCCGGCTTCGGCGTTCTTCAGACGCTGGAGGGCAGACGGGTTGCCCGCAATGTCCCGCTCCAGAAGCGACAGGTTGGTGCCGACGACCTGCAGCATGTTGTTGAAGTCATGGGCGATGCCGCCTGTCAGGTGGCCGATGGCGTCCATCTTCTGGGACTGGCGCAGCACCGCTTCGGCCTGGATACGCGTGGTTTCGTCGAAGCTGACGATCACGCTGCCGCCACCTGAAAGCTGGCTGCCATAGACATTCAGGCTGCGCTTACCCACCGACATGTTGGTGTCGCGCAGCCTTGGCGAAATGGTGCGCTCGCCCTGCCGCGTGGGAAGGAAGTCGCTCAGGAACCCGAAGGTGCGGCCACCTTCCAGCGCGCGCAACTGGTCGACCGTCGACGTGCCGTCGATCGCGAGATCGGGACAACCGAAGTGGTCGAGAAAGTTGCCGTTGTGGGCAAGCACACGACCATCCTCCGAGACTGCCAGAATGCCTTCGCGGCAACTTTCAAGTGTCGCCTGCAACAGCGTGTTCTCCAGCGCAAGCGCCTCTTCTGCCCGACGCAGCCGTGCGTTGGCGCGGATGTAGAAGCCGAGCAGCGTGATGATGCCAACTGCCGACGACAGGAACAGGGTCAGCGTGACAAGGCGGGCACCGCTGACGGCCTCCTCGCTTGCCTGTCGCCGCTCGGCGAGAAGCGCCTGCTCTTCGGCGCCGATTGCATCAAGCGCGCGGCGTACCGCCGCGTTGATAACCATCGTCTCTTCATTCGTGAGCACATTGACAGCCGCGGGAAGGCCTTCGGAAATGACCCGATTGGCCGCGTCCTGCATCAGCGTGAACCGCCGGTCGAGCAGAGCCTGCAGGTCGTCGACACGGCGGACCTGGTTTGGATTGTCGCCGATCAGCTTCCTGAGTTCGACCAGGCTTTGATAGGTCTCGGCCATGTTGCGGCGGAAGAATTCCAGCCGCATGTCCTCTCGCGTGAGAAGGTATCCGCGCAAGCCGCTTTCGGCCTGAATGACATCAAGATCGACCTGCTTGGTCGCGAGCAGCACCTGGTCCGTGTGAACGACGAGGTCGATGGATTTGGAAATGGCAACGCGCGATTGCGACAGCAGAAACAAGCCAACAGGCAGTAGCCCGATCAAGATGATCAGAATTGCAAATGCCGAACGCGACGAGAGGCTGGGCATGCGTGCCGTCAAGAAAACACCTGAAAGTGACGGCTAGGTCGAAGGAGTATGCGTGCCGGGAAGACCAAGGCTTTCAAGCGCGGCCTTCAACTCCTTCGGACCGAAAGGCTTGCGCAAGCAACGGGATTTCGAGTCTTCGGCAGGGTCGGGAACACGGGCTGCGCTGTAGCCGGTGGCAAAGATGATGCGCAGGTCCGGACGCACGTTCCGCGCCCGGTCCGCCAGCTCACGACCATCCATGACGGGCAACCCGACATCGGTCAGCAATACCTCAATACCGCTATTCTGTGAGAGATGGTCGAGCGCCTCCGCTGCCGTCGCGGCTTCTACGACACGATGCCCCATATCCATCACCACGTCGGCCAAGGACATGCGCAAAAGAGGGTCATCTTCGACCAGCAGAAAGGCGAGCGAACGCGTCGCAGGCGAAGCGGCCATATCGTGCTGTGCCGACGACCCCGCTGCGCTCATGCCGGCTTTCCTCCGTCCGGCCTGGGCCGAACCCATTTTCTGGGAAGCAATCCCCGTGGGACAGGTCTCAAATTAGGCAGAAGAGCCCGGAAAGTCAAAATACGTTCCCCATCTGGAAGTGCAGGAATCCGCTCGCGCGGCGTTCACTTCTCCCGATTTGCTGCCTAGTCGCCCCAGTGGGCGGCGGCGATCAATCCGCCCAGCGAAAGCGCGAAGGCGACGCCGCTGCGGCCACATAAAGGGCGCTAAGCCCACGAACACGGCGTCGTGTGCGCCGCAGCGCGATGTCCTTCACGATCGGCGGAGCCAGTGGAATCACAGCCGGAAGTGCCGCTACGACGGGCTTTTCGGTGGAATGTCGGGTCAGTTGGGACATTGCACACCCCCGAACGCAGCCATCGGTAAGCCGTTCCTTGCGCTGCCACCGAATTGCCCCGAAACAACGGGTGTCGGGAGGCGTTTAATTCACATGTCTAAGACCTGGCAGTGGATTGGCGGCGTTGCAGCCGTTCTGGTGATTTCGGTGGGTGCCTTTTTCTGGTTCTTCCAATGGAACTGGTTGCGTTCACCGGCAGAGCGGCTGGCTAGCAGCGCGTCGGGCCGTGGGCTGACCATCGGCGACATCCAGGGGGAGTGGTCATTCACACCGCGCTTCGTCTTCAAGGACGTTCGCTTCGGCAATGCAGAGTGGTCGAAGGAAAGGGACATGCTGTCGGCCGAGACGCTGGAGGTCGTGGTCGATCTGCGGGAGCTGCTTCGCTTCCGCATGGTCTTCCCCGAGATTGTGATCGGGAAGCCCAAGGTGGCGCTGGAGCGGCAGGCCGACGGCAGCAGCAACTGGACCTTTGGCGCGGAAGTCGCCAAGGACGTGGCGGCGCCCGAGGATCGAACGGAATTTCCCCTGATCGGTCACCTGCTCATTAGGGACGGCACGCTGAAATATAGCGATGCGCCACTAGGCCTGAACATAGATGGCCAGATCGCCACGGCGGAAGCCGAAGGCGGCAAGGGCAATTCACAGGTCGAACTGAAAGGCCAGGGCACGCTGCAGGACGAGCCCTTCCGAATCACCCTGACGGGCGGGTCTCTGCTATCGCTTCGCGAGAACGAGGAGCCATATCCGCTCACCATCGATTTGATCGCGACGAAGAGCCAGGCGAAGATTTCCGGCACGCTGGCTGATCCCATCAAGTTCGTTGGCCTGAACCTCGACGTCGCGCTCAAGGGCCCAAACCTGGAAGATCTGTCGAAAATCACGGGGATTCCCTTTCCCATCACACCGCCCTATGACCTCAAGGCCAAGCTGCAGCGGGAGACTGATGACAAATGGCGCTTCGCCGGTATTGTCGGCACCATCGGTCGCAGTGACATCGGCGGTGACCTGCTGATCGATACGGGGCGAGAGCGGCTCTATGTCGAGGCTGACCTGCAATCCAAGGTGCTCGATTATCGCGACGTCGGCTCGCTGATCGGCATTCCGCCCGACCAGCTCGACGGCGACAAGACGCCCAACCGTGTGCCACTGATCGAACGCCGTGTATTGCCGGATGCGCCTCTGAACATCAAGCAGGTGCGCGAGGTGGACGCCAAGGTGCGCTTCCGCGGTACCAAGGTATCAGCGCCGAACGTGCCGTTGACCGACGTAACTTTGAACCTTGACATGAAAGACGGCGTGCTGAAGCTGGCTCCGCTCGATGTCGGCGTTGCGGGTGGCCGCACCATCGCCAACATCACCATTAATGCGCGCGACCCACGCATCCGCACTGACTATGACCTTCGCCTGCGTGGCTACCAGCTGGAAAGCTTCCTGCAGGCTGCCGGGCTGAAGGACTCGGGCAGCGGCCGGATTGACGGACGCATCCGCCTTGTCGGTTATGGCGACAGCGTCCGCAAGTCGCTGGGCACGGCGACCGGCGATGTGAAGCTCGCCATGAATGGCGGCACCATGTCGAATCTGGGCCTGGAGCTGATCGGGATCGATATCGCCGAATCACTGGGCTTCCTCGCCGGCGGCGACCGCAGGGTGGAACTGCGTTGCGGCGTGGTCGATATCGGCGTGGAGAATGGCCTTGGCACGCCTCGCCTGTTCCTGATCGACACCACCGACACCACGGTCACTGCCGAAGGCCTGGTCAATTTGCGCGACGAAATGCTGGACCTGCGCGTGCTGGCGAGACCGAAAGATCCCAGCATCCTGAGCGCGCGGACCCCGATCACGATCAAAGGCCGCTTCGCCGGACCGGCCATCGGGGTGGAAGCCGGCGCCTTGATCGCACGCGCCGGCGCGGCCGTGGCGCTCGGTGTGCTGCTTACCCCGCTGGCCTCCATCCTTGCGTTCATCGAGCCGGGCATGGAGAAGGACAGCGATTGCGCGAGCTTGCTGCAACAGGTGACTCCTGCCACCAACCCACAGCCGGTGGCGCCCCGCCCGCGCAATTAGAATGAGGCATAGAATAAGCGGCGGCGCCGCATGCGCCGCCGCCTATTCTTGTCCAAGGATCAGACTGGCGTCGTTACCTTGGGCTCACGATCCCAGATCTTGTGCTTCGACGCCGCCTTGATGAAGGCATCGGCCTTGGTGGCGACGAGATCGATCACACCGGCATCCTTCTGCACGCCGACCATATCGAGCAGCGCCTTCGCCGCCACGTCATGGCCGATCACCTTCAGATGCACGAAGGCGTTGGAGGCGAAGTCCTTAGCCGCCGTGTCCTTCAGCAAGGGAGCAAAACCCTTGGCAGAGCCGGCGATGACCACCGCGTCGAAGAGAATGGACGGTGTGCCTGCGAGCTGACCGTCGGCGGCAAGATGATCGCCTTGACTGGTCTTCACACCACCAACCTTTGGCGCAATGATCTTGACGGCTGTGCCTGCCGCCTTGGCAGCCTGCTGAACCTTCTTCACCAGGGCGCCATCCACCCCATCTGTCACCAGCATGCCAATGCAGCGCCCCGCCAGCGTCGGCCGGGTCTTGGCGATGATGCTGAGTGCAGGAGACGGCTCCATTTCAATCGGCTTGCGCGCCGGCTTTGCCGCCTCTGGCAGGCCGGCAAGGCCAAGTCCTTCCGCAACACGCTTCGTCATGGCCCGGTCGATGTTCAGCAATTGCGAGATCACCCGGTCGCGAACGGCAGGTGTCTCTACCTTGCTGAGCTCGAAGACGAGCGCGGCGACGATGTGGCCTTGCTCCACGGGCGTCTGGCTGTTGAAGAACATGCGGGCCTGACTGAAGTGGTCGGCGAAGGTTTCCGACCGTTCGCGGACCTTCTGCCCAACATCCGCCGCCGGCACAGTGGTGAAGCCATGGACCGGACATTCACGCGGACCATCGGCGGCCAACGTGTTGGGCTCGTAGGACACCCGGCCCGTGGGCACCGTTGTCCGCATATGCCCGTCGCGCTGGAAGTTGCGCATCGGGCAAATCGGCTGGTTGATGGGGATCTCGTGGAAATTCGGTCCACCGAGACGCGAGAGCTGCGTGTCGAGATAGGAGAAGATGCGACCCTGCAATAGTGGGTCTTCGCTGAAGTCGATGCCGGGCACGATATTGGCCGGACAATAGGCAACCTGCTCGGTCTCGGCGAAAAAGTTGTCCGGGTTGCGGTCAAGCACCATGCGCCCGACGATTCGCAGCGGTACCAGCTCTTCCGGAATCAGCTTTGTCGCATCGAGAATGTCAAACGGCAGCTTTGCCGCTTCCTTCTCCGTCATCACCTGCAGGCCAAGCTCCCATTCCGGGTAGTCGCCCTTCTGGATGGCTTCCCACAGGTCGCGACGGTGATAATCGGGATCGGCACCACTGATCTTCACGGCCTCGTCCCACAACACCGACTGCAGGCCAAGCTTCGGGCGCCAGTGGAACTTCACGAAGCGTGCGACGCCCTGAGGATCGATCAGGCGGAAGGTGTTGACGCCGAAACCTTCGATCATGCGCAAGGAACGCGGGATACCGCGATCCGACATCGCCCACATGATCATGTGCATGGATTCGGGCATCAGCGAGATGAAGTCCCAGAAAGTGTCATGGGCGGACGCTGCCTGGGGAAAGCCGCGATCTGGCTCCATCTTCACGGAATGCACAAGGTCGGGGAATTTCATCGCGTCTTGGATGAAGAAGACCGGGATGTTGTTGCCGACGAGGTCGAAGTTCCCTTCGTTTGTATAGAATTTGACGGCAAATCCGCGCACGTCGCGCGGCAGGTCAATGGAACCGGCGCCCCCCGCAACGGTCGAAAAGCGGGTGAATACCCGGGTCCGTTCACCCGGCCGCTGAAGGAAGTCGGCCGTCGTGATGTCTTTGCAGGACTTGGTCAGCTCGAAATAGCCATGCGCGGCTGAACCACGGGCATGAACGATGCGCTCGGGGATACGCTCGTGATCGAAGCTGGTGATCTTTTCCCGCAGAATGAAGTCTTCGAGCAACGTCGGACCGCGGCTGCCTGCCTTCAAGGAATTCTGGTTGTCTGAGAGCGGCAGGCCATGGTTCGTGATCAGATGGACCCCGTCACCGGACCGAATCTGATGCGTTTCGCCGCCGTTGCCGGTTCGCTGTTCGATCGCGGTGGTTTTGGTCGGCTTTGCTCGCTTGGCCATGTGTGCTCCTGAAGCTTCTTTGAAACGAAATGTGGGCGCATTGCGTACCTGCCTTGCTAACTGCCCCCTTCATGGAACGGTTCCAAAATGGGGGCGGAATGGGCTATGTCTCTGCCCCCATGGCGCCGCCCCTTCTGCATCTCCGCGACATCCGGCTCTCCTTCGGCGGTAACCCGCTGCTTGAAGGCGCAGAACTCACGCTTGCCCCGCGCGAGCGGCTGAGCCTGGTTGGCCGCAATGGCACCGGCAAATCCACCCTTTTGAAGGTGGCGGCAGGCCTCCAGACAGCTGATGATGGCGAGCGTTTCCTGCAGCCCGGCACCAGTGCGCGCTACCTGCCGCAGGAGCCCGACCTGACGGGCTATGAGACCGTGCTCGACTACGCCGCTGATGGGGCGCCCGCGCACAAGGCGGAGCGGCTTCTATTCGACCTTGGCCTGACGGGCAGCGAAAACCCGGCCTCCCTTTCGGGCGGCGAGGCTCGCCGGGCGGCGCTGGCGCGGGTGCTGGCGGCGGAACCGGACATCCTGCTGCTCGACGAGCCGACCAACCATCTCGACCTGCCGGCCATCGAGTGGCTCGAAAAGACCCTGCTGTCGCTGCGCAGCGCGCTAATCCTGATCAGCCACGATCGCCGCTTCCTGCAGAATCTGTCGACCGCGACGCTGTGGCTCAGCAACGGGCAGACCCGCCGCATGGACCAGGGCTTCGCAGCCTTCGAGGCTTGGCGCGACACGATCCTGGAGCAGGAGGAGCTTGAGCGGCACAAGCTTGACCGCAAGATCGTGCGCGAGGAAGACTGGCTGCGCTATGGCGTGACCGCCCGGCGCAAACGCAACCAGAAGCGGCTGGGCGACCTGAACCAGTTGCGTCAGGACCGGCGGGACCAGCGCCGCGGCATTGGCACCGCCGTGCTGCGCCAGTCGGAGGCCGATGCCTCCGGCAAGCTGGTGGCCGAATTCATCGACGTGTCCAAGAGCTATGGCGACCGGCCGATCGTGAGAGACCTGTCGCTGCGCCTGATGCGCGGCGACCGACTGGCGCTGATCGGACCCAACGGGTCGGGCAAGACAACACTTTTACGGCTGCTGACCGGCGAACTCGCAGCCGATTCCGGCACGGTACGGATCGGTGCGAGTCTCGCCCGCGTGGTGCTGGATCAGCGCCGAGACAGCCTTGACGCGCGCAAGACCTTGCAGGAAACGCTGACCGGAGGTTCTGGCGACAAGGTGACCGTGAATGGCGCCACACGCCATGTTGCCAGCTACATGAAGGACTTTCTGTTCCAGCCGGAACAAGCGCGCACCCCGGTCGAACGCCTGTCGGGCGGCGAACGCGCGCGGCTGTTGCTGGCGGTGGCGCTGCTACAGCCATCGAATCTTCTGGTGCTTGACGAACCGACCAACGATCTCGACATGGAGACGCTTGACCTGCTTCAGGATCTGATCGGCGACTATCAGGGCACCGTGCTGCTGGTCAGCCATGACCGCGACTTTCTCGACCGCGTCGCCACCTCGGTGGTGGCATCGGAGGGCGACGGCAACTGGCTGGAATATGCAGGGGGCTACAGCGACATGGTCGCGCAGCGCGGCGTGGGGGTCGAGGCGCGCGCGGTGGCGTCCAAAAGCAAGCCCGCCAGATCGCCGGACGTACCAGCCGTCAAGACCGATGCCAAGCCGTCACGCATGACCTTCAAGGACAAGCATCTGCTAGAGACGCTACCGGCGACGATGGAAAGGCTGCAGGCGGCCATTGCCAGGGCCCAGAAGGACATGGCCGACCCTAACCTGTTTGCGCGTGACCGCACGGCCTTCGACAAGGCATCGGCTGCGCTCGACCAGGCCGCGCGCGAGCTTGCAGCGGCTGAAGAGCAGTGGCTCGACCTCGAGATGCGCCGCGAGGAAATTGAGGGTTAGCGGAAGCCCGAGCGCACGAAGGTGTCGATGATCTGGCGCTGCAGCACAAGGTAGAGCAGCAGGATCGGCAGCGATGCCACCGTGGCCGCCGCCATCAGCGGGCCCCATTGGTTGCCTTCTGCTGTCATGAACATCTGCAGGCCGATCTGGATCACAGCGTTGTCCATCGACCGGTTGACGAGCAGCGGCCAGAAATACTCGTTCCAGGTCGAGATGAATAGGATGATGGAGACCGAGGCCAGGATCGGCTTGATGTTTGGCGTGATAATGCCGAACAGGATGCGGACATGGCTGGCGCCATCGAGCTGCGCCGATTCGATCAACTCCTGCGGGAAAGATCGGATGGCCTGGTAGATCATCATCACGGCGAAAGCCGAGGCGATCTGCGGCACGATGACCGCCGACAGCGTATCCATCAAGCCCATCTGATTCACCAACACGAAATTCGGAATCATGATCACCTGCGGCGGGATCAGCCAGGTGATGGTGAGCAGGCCAAGCATCCACTTGCCCAGTACCCCTGTCCAGCGCGCGCAGACATAGGCGGCCATCAGGCCGGTCAAGACCTGGAGAACAGTGCTGGCGACCGAGATGTAGAAGGTGTTGAACAACATCTTCATCATCGGCACGGCGTGCAGCACATACTCGTAATTCTTCAGCGACGGATTCTCCGGCCACAGCACGGACGAGAAGATCTCGTTGTCCGCGCGCAGCGAGGTCACGATCATCCAGTAGATCGGGAAAATGCAAAGGAAGGCGAGCGGCAGCAGCAGCGCATGGCTGCGCAGGTTCCACGCACGCGGCTTCGTGCGGGCGGCGCTGCGGGGCCGGCCGATGGCGGCGACGGTCGGATTGGCAAGGGTCATGGTGCGCCTCAGTTCGCGTAGGTGGCGTGGCGCTGCATCAGCCGCAGGCAGCCGACCGCGATGATGCCGAAGCCAGCGAAGAGCAGCATGCCGGCCGCCGTGCTCCAGCCCACCGCGAAGTTGCCAAAGCCGTATTCATAGAGCAGGTAGAAGAGGTTGGTGGTCGAACCGAGCGGCCCGCCACGCGTCAGCACATTGATGTAGACGAAGCTCCACTGTGCGCCGTGCAGCACCGTCAGGAAGCCGACGAACAAAATGGCCGGCGAGATCAGGGGGATAATGATGTTGGTGGATAGCCGCAATTCGCTGGCACCATCCATGCGCGCGGCTTCCATGACATTCTTGTCGATCTGGGTGATGGCGGCGGAGAAGACCAGAGTCGAGAAGCCAATCAGCTTCCAGCCGGTCAGGAAAAGGATAGTCCACAGGGCCACATCGGGGTCGTTCAGGAACTGGACCTTGGCAAGGCCGAAGCTGGTGATCGCCTTGTTGACGAGGCCATAGTCGGCGCTCAACAGCCAGCGCCAGATCACAGACACCACAACGGGTGCCATGATCATCGGCAGAAAGATGACCGTGCGGTACATGTTGCGCTGGAAGCCTTCGAGGCGCTGGGTCATCAGGGCGATGACCAGCGGCAGGCCGACGGTGAGCGGCAGCAGGCCCACCGTGTAGTAGACCGTGTTGATCGCCGCGGGGCCCATTTCGGGCAGCTCCAGCAGGCGCTGGTAGTTCTCCAGGCCAACGAAGGTCTTCGCCGCCGTCGGCATCATGTTCCAGTCATGGAAACTGAGCCAGAAGGCCTCGACCAGCGGGAAATAGATCCATAGCGCCAGGGTGATCAGAGCCGGGGACAGGAAGACGACCGGGACAACGATGTCGGATGCTGACGTTCTGCGCACGATGTCTCCGATAGGCCGGACGGGCAGTGATTCCGGGAAGGGATGGCTTGCCTATAGAGTGAGGGGAAGACTCCTCCGTGAAGGTTTTTTGACGATGGTGTGACGGCACATTAGGCTGGCTGCCAACCGGAGGTGCCCATGCTGGTTTCCAACGCGCCCGACCTGAATCACGCCGTTCGCGACACGTTTATCATTCCCGACGGTACGGCCGCCAAGATGACGATCATTGCCGGCCCCGAGGACCAGCGGCCCTCACCCAACGCCTTCATCGTGGAACAGTCGCCGCACAGCAAGGCACAGGCGCATTTCCACAACAACAGCCAGTTCCAGGTGGTCGTGACTGGCAGCGGCAAGATCGGCACTCATGCAGTGGCGCCGCTGTCCCTGCATTACGCCGGGCAGCAGACGGCCTATGGCCCCATCGTCGCGGGCGACGACGGCATCACCTACATGACCCTGCGCGGCATCATGGAAGACAATGCCTTCCTGCTGCCCGAAGCCAAGGTCTTCATCGACCGCAAAATTCCCAAATACCAGACCTACACGCCCATCGTAGCCCCTGCCACGCGGGAGACGCTGGACCAGCTGGCGGCCCCCGAACTGCAGGAGATGATTCCGCCGCAGAGCGGCGGACTTGCAGCCTGGCTGATCCGGGTGCCCGCTGGCCAGCGCGTGACGCCGCCCGCGCATGAAAATGGTGCCGGGCGCTATTACCTGGTCATCGAAGGCGCCCTGGAGCTATCGACGGACATCCTCACCCGATTCGGCTGCGCCTGGCTGAATCCGGACGAAGTTGAAACGCCTGTTGTGGCAGCAAGCGGCGGCGTCGAGTTGTTGGTCCTGCAGTTTCCTGCCAATGCCTGGGCGTTTCAGCCCGCCTCCCGTGCGGTGCATCAAGACCGAGCCGGCGCATGAGCTACAGCACCGCCAATTCATCGCCTCCGCGCGGCACCTATGCAGTCTCTGCCGGATGGCTGCTCGTCGCACCGAAAGGCAAGGCCGAGCTCTGGCGCGACGCCCATTTCGTGGTGCGCGACGGCCGCATCGTTGATGTGCGGCCAGTTCCCTTCGCGGGCGACCTGCCGGT
>CAXNFA010000012.1:0-11314 GCA_964201105.1 Alphaproteobacteria bacterium
AGCGACCGCTACCTGGGCCCCGCGGTGCTGCTGCAGGCCTATCGTTTCATCGCCGACAGCCGCGATGAAATGCAGGGCGAACGGCTTGATGCGCTGGAAGATCCGTTCCGGCTGTATCGTTGCCACACGATCATGAATTGCACCCAGACCTGCCCTAAGGGCCTGAACCCGGCCAAGGCGATTGCCGAGACCAAGAAGCTCCTGATGGAGCGTCGTTGATCGGCATCGCCGACAGCACGGAACGGGGCCGCTCACGCGGCCCTTTTTCGTTGTGAGACAGGCATGAGCGCCACAGACGACGCCCGCCTGCGCGCGGGCTACGACACCCTGCCCTACCACGGCCAGCCGCGGCGCAAGACGCACCCCGACCGCCTTGCCGCGATCGCCACCGTCTTTGGCGCCCGTCCCGGCGACATGCGCAAGGCGCGCGTGCTGGAACTGGGCTGCGGCACTGGCGATAACATTGCCGCCATAGCATCAAGCCTGCCCGGCAGCGTGTGCATCGGCATCGACCTGTCGCCCGCGCAGATCGCCATGGGCGAGGCACGTGCGGCCCGGGCTGGCCTGACCAACCTGCGGCTGATCGCCGGCAACATTCGCGACCTCGACACTGCGCTGGGCGAGTTCGACGTGGTGATCGCCCATGGCCTGCTGTCCTGGGTGCCGCCAGACCTGCACGACACCATCTTCGCCGCCTGCCGCCGCCACCTGGCGCCGCTGGGCATCTGCTACCTGAGCTACAACGCGCTGCCCGGCTGGCATGTCCGCCAGGTCGTGCGCGACCTGATGCTGGCCGCCGCCGGCGATGCCCCGTCGGAAGCCGAGCGCGTGGCGCGCGGCCGCGCCGCGCTGGACCTGGTTGCCGAAGCGGTGGCAGGCAGCGAATCCGGCTATGCTAAGCTGATCGCCGAGCAGCGCGAGAATGTGCGCACGCTGTCCGACTGGCATGTCGGCCATGACCTGATGGAACCCTTCAACACCGCCTTTGCCTTTCGCGACGTGGTGCGGCGGGCGGGTGCCGCGGGCCTGCGCTTCATCGCCGAGGCCTCGGTCGACTCGATGTTCCCGGCCAATTATCCGGAGAAGGTGGCAGCCAGCTTGCGCGACATTCCGGACCTGATCGACCGAGAGGAGCGGCTCGACGTCCTGATCAACCGCACCTTTCGCGAGTCGATCTTCCTGCGCGCGGACACGCCGCTGGCGGCCGAGCCCGGCCCGGCCGGCGTCGTGCGCCTGGCCATTGCCTCGGGCCTGACGCCGGACAGCAAGGACGCACCGGACTCCCCCAGGCCACTGCCCTTCCGCGCGCCCAATGGCGTCCAGGTCGCCATCGACGGCGCGCTCAACAAGGCCGCGCTGTTTCACTTGCGTGCGGCTTGGCCCCTGGCGCTGCCCTTTGAAGAATTGCTGGTGATGAGCGGCGCCAGCGTGCCGAAAGGGGGCCTGAGCCCCGAGACCATCCGTGGTCTTGCTGCTATGCTGTACAGCGCGTACACGAAAGGCCTGATCGAATTGCACGCTGCCCAGCCGCTGTTCGTGCGCGAGGCGGGCGAGCTCCCGGTCGCCAATCCCTGGGCGCGGGCGCAGGCCATGGAAGGGCCCGTGGTGACCAATCTGCTGCTCGACAATTTCCACCTCGATGACGACACCGGTCGCAAGCTGCTGCCGCTGCTCGACGGCACGCGCGACCGTGGCGCGCTGGCCGATGCGCTGGGGCGCGGCACCGACAGCCGCCCGGCGCAGGAACGCATTGCCGTCGCCCTGCACCAGCTGGGCGGCGCCGGATTGCTGATCGCCTGACATGAATGCGAAGCCGCTTCACGGGCCGCTCGCGGCCTGGCGCGCGCTGGTCGCGGCGGGCCAGTGGGAACAAGACCCGGCGCAGGAAAAGGTCGCGATCCAGCTCGACGCCCTGCATGCCGAACTCGCGCGCTACTACGCGCCCAAGGGGCTTAAGGAGCGGCTGGGATTCGGCAAGCCGCCCACTGTGCCGCGTGGGCTTTACATCTGGGGTTCGGTCGGGCGCGGCAAATCGGTGCTGATGGACCTGTTCTACGAGAACGCGCCCTGGCCGTCGAAAAAGCGCGTGCATTTCCACGCCTTCATGCTCGACGTGCACGCCCGCATCTTCAAGTTCCGCCAGACCGTGCAGAAGTCGGGCAAGGATGCCGATCCGATCAAGCCGCTGGCCAAGGATCTGGCCGCCGAGGCGCAGCTTCTGTGCTTTGACGAATTCCAGGTCACCGACACCGCCGACGCCATGATCCTGCAGCGGCTGTTCAAGAAGATGTTCGAGCGCGGCGTGGTGGTGGTGGCGACATCGAACCGGCCGCCCGACGATCTCTACAAGGGCGGGCTAAACCGCGAACTGTTCCTGCCCTTCATTGCGCTGCTGAAGGATCAGTGCCGCGTGTTGCACCTGGATGCGCCGCGCGACTATCGCCTGGAGCGCCTGCGCACCATGCCGGTCTACCACGTCGGCATCGAGACGGCAGGCGCAGCACTGGATGAGTCGTTCCGCCGCCTGGCCGGTGTCGATCACGCCGAGCCGGTGACCTTGGAGGTGCAGGGCCGCCACGTAACGATTCCGAAAGCGGCCAATGGTGTGGGCCAGGTGACCTTCTACGAACTGTGCGCCCAGCCGCTCGGCCCGGCCGACTATCTCGCCATTGCCGAAACCTTCAACACCCTGGTGCTGTCGGGCGTGCCTATCCTGGGGCCGGAAAAGCGCAACGAGGCAAAGCGCTTCGTCAGCCTGATCGACGCGCTGTATGAGCACAAGGTGAAGCTGGTTGTCTCCGCCGCCGCGCCGCCGCAGGACATATACCAGCGCGGCGACGGCAGCTTCGAATTCGCCCGCTGCGAATCGCGACTGATGGAAATGCAGTCCGAAGACTACATGTCCCTGCCGCACATTGCCTGAGGCAAAGATTGGCCCAGAGGCCTACCAGCGGAAAGACGGCATCACGAAGGTGGGGCGGATACCGGCCTTGGCGCAGGCCACGTCGAGTTTCGCGGCATCGGGCAGGCCATCGGCCCCAATGCCGAGCTCCCCCGCATGGATACCGCCGGGAATCAGGATCGAATCGAGGTTCATGCGCTCGGCGCCCGCGATGTCGGTGCGCAGCGAATCTCCGATAGCGACGATACGGGCGCGCTCCATGCCGGGCAGTAGCGCGAAGCAGGCCTGATAGGCGGGCGGGTGCGGCTTGCCGAACCATTCCACCACGCCGCCGGCCTGCTCATAGGCGAGCGCGATGGCGCCGGCGCAGACGATCTCGCGTTCCTGCCGCATGACGGTGAGGTCGGGATTGGCGCAGAGGAAGGGCAGATTGCGCGCCACGCCTTCGGCAATCTCCGCAGCAAAGTCGGCCGCGGTCTGCAGCTCATCATTGGTGGGGCCCGTGCAGAGGATCCAGGCGGCGTCCGCCATTGTGGACACGCGGACATAGCCAAGATCGTCGAGCAGCGCTTCGTCACGCGCGGGGCCGATATAGAAGATCTCGCGCCGCATCTTGGGGTTCTGTGCCCGCTGCGCCATCGTCCGATGGGCGATCTCGCCTGAGGTCAGGATGTCAAAATAGGCCTCGCGGGCGATGCCCATGCGCTCCAGCATGCCCACGACCCGGGAGGCACGGCGTGGCGCGTTGGACAGCAGGATGATGCGGATGCCAGCAGCCTTGAGGCGCTTCAGGGCGTCCGGCACCTCCGGATAGGGTTGGACCCCATCATGGATAACGCCCCAGAGATCGACGATGGCGGCGTCATAACGGCCAAGGAAGACGGCGACGCCGGGCAGGTGAGCGATGGACATGGACTTTCCCCGGCACGGCGCCGGGTCGTTCGGGTTAGCGTGAGTCGCGGGCGAGCCGCGGTTCCCCAAACAGGTACCCTTGTCCGAAGGGAAGGTCAAAGCGCGTGGCGAGCGTTGCCATAGCCTCGGTTTCAACCCGGTCGACGATCAGGCTGACACCGGCGCGCTTCATGGCTTCCTGCAGGTCGATCACGGGGATGTCTAGCCCCGTCTTGCGACCGCCATGGCCGGCGATACGGTCGGCTTCGACCTTCACATATTTCACGCCCGACTTGGCCAGGGTGCGGAAATCGATATCGAGGCCGGCGCGGTCGATGGAGAAGTTGAAGCCAAGGCGATGCAGCGGCGCCAGGGCGTCGAGCACGCCCGGTACAGCGAGGTCGGCCTGCGGCAGCTCGAAGATCAGCGACTTCGCGAGTTCCTTGTTCATTTCCATATATTCGAGGAACTGGTCGAAGAAATCGCGGTCAGTCAGGCTGTGTGCCGACAGGTTGCAGAAGAAGCCGACGTCGGCACGTTCGCGCATGGCACGGCGCAACAGCTGGACGCAGCGGAACAGCAGCAGGTTGTCGACGGTGGAAACGAGACCCGCCTCGACCGCGACCGGGATGTAGTCTTCCGGCAGGAGGATCGTGCCCTGCTCGTCGCGCAGCCGCGAGAAGCTTTCGTAGAAGCGCACCTTGCGGTCGGGCAGCGTGACGACAGGCTGAATGTAGAGGTCAATGCGGTTGGCGGAGAGCGCCTTCTTGGTCGTCTCCAGAAGCTCGGCCTCGCGACGGTTGCGCGATGGCAACACGGGCGTGCGGCGGGCGCCGGGTCGATCGACCAGCGGTGCATCGGCGACAAGGTCGGCGCGGCGGGGCGAGACGGTGCTGCCATAGGCCGTCGCGGCGGCGGCAGTCATCGGCCGCGCCACGCCTGCCGGCGTCGGCTTTTCCAGCCGGTCGACCAGGCCCTGCAGCACGCGGATTTCGGCGACCAGTTCGCGGTTCACGCCGACAGCGGCACGCAAGCGGCCAATCTCACTATGGGCAGTGTTGAGCTTGGCTTCGGCGTCGGCGAGCTGCGCCCGCATGTCGGCCATGTCGTCGCGCAGACCGCCGTGGGCGACGCGGCGGGCGATGAATTCATGCAGGAAGGCGAGCAGCAGGAAGCCGGCACCTGCGAGGATGGTGGCGCGCGTTTCGTCGAGGTCAGGGACAAAATCCGGCAAGCCGACGGCAATTGCCCCGGCCGCCATGGCATAGGCGACGAAGAATGCAATATGCGCGAGCAATGGCACGCCCTGCGTTCCTTCCGCGCGATGATCAATGGCACTCATGGCTTCATTCTCACGCGACTATGGTTCATGGAAGGTTAACATGACTTCCAAGCCCCAACATTGCGCGAAGCTGGCCGCCTGTTGGACCCGCCCCCCTTTTGCCAACCCTTTGCGCTTCAATTCCCCACCCGGATACGGATTTCGTCGTAGAAAGGGGTGTGGCTTTTCCTGAACCTATCGTCCTGAACCTTGCGGTCGCCCTCGGCGTCGGCCTTCTCATCGGAGCCGAGCGCGAGCGGCGCAAGAGCCAGGGCAATCCGCGATCTCCAGCCGGGATACGCACCTTCGCGGTGGCGGCTCTGAGCGGAGGATTGGCCCTCGCCGTCGGCGGAGCATTGTTGCTCGCCACCTTGACCGCCGGCGTTATGCTGCTCACGGCTCTTGCCTATTGGCGGGCGAGCCGGGACGACCCCGGTCTGACAACAGAAATTGCCCTTGTCCTCACTGTCCTGCTGGGCGCACTGGCGGTCGAGCGGCCGGCACTCGCCGCAGGCCTTGCGGCCGCAGTTGCAGTGCTGTTGGCGGCGCGCTCCCCTCTGCACCGCTTTATTGGCTCGGTCCTGACGCCTGACGAGGTGCGAGACGCGCTGCTTTTCGCCGTCGCCACGCTGGTCGTGCTTCCGCTGCTGCCAGATCGGGTGTTTGCACCACCCGGCGCCATAAACCCCCACACCATATGGATCGTGGTGATCCTGGTGATGGCCATCAGTGCAGCGGGTTACATAGCCGTTCGCCTCCTCGGCGGGCGCTATGGCCTGCCTCTTGTTGGTTTTGCGGGAGGACTTGTCTCCAGCACGGCCACGATCGGCGCCATGGGCGGGAGAGCGCGAAGATCACCACGTCTTCTGGCCTCGTCGGTCGCGGGAGCAGTCCTGTCAACGGTCGCAACGGTGATCCTGATGAGCGCTGTACTTGCGGCCACGAGTCCCGCCGCACTGCTGGCCCTCGCGATACCTCTAGCTTGCGCCGGTCTGACAGCGGCTGTTTATGCGGCTGCGTTCACTGTGAGAGCGCTGAAGCAGGATATCGACAGTATCGAAGAGAATGGCCGGGCTTTCAGCCTGCGAACCGCCCTTCTGTTCGCGCTGATTGTCGCGATCATGATGGCGACCTCTGCACTACTGACCGATCGCTTCGGCGAAACTGGTATTTTGGTCATGGCCGCAGCTGCCGGGCTGGTGGATACGCATGCAACAGCCGCGTCGGTGGCGGCACTCGTGACCGCGGGGAAAATCAGTGCCACCGACGCTGTCTTGCCAGTCTTGGCAGCCTTCTGGGTCAATACGGCCAGCAAGATGACCGCGGCCTACATAGCCGGCGGGCTTCCTTTCGCCAGCCGGGTCATCCCCGGCCTTATACTCGTGGCACTGGCCGCTTGGGCCGGTACATTCTTCCCTCAACTCCTGCCATAGTCTGGGGTTCGTCAACGAAGGCCGGCGCCAATTGCATCCTGCATCGTGGTGAAGCCATCTGCGCGCAGGCGAGACGCAAGGTCTGTGAGGATGCGTCCCACCAGGAAAGGCCCGGCGAAGACCAGCGCGCTGTAAAGCTGCAGCACGCTCGCCCCGGCGCGTATCTTCGCATAAGCATCGGCGCCGCTGGCAATGCCGCCCACGCCCACCAGCGGCAACCGGCCTTGGGTCAGGCGGCAGAACTCGGCCAGCGCGGCGGTCGACGGTGCCATCAGCGGCGCGCCACTCAGACCACCGGCCTCGCCCCGGGCGCGGCTTTGCAGGCTCGCCGGACGGGCAATGGTGGTGTTGCTGACGATCAGCCCGTCGATGCCGTGATGCAGCGCGAGTTCGGCAATGTCGGCCTTGTCCTCCGCCGCGAGGTCGGGCGCCACCTTGAGCAGAAGCGGCACGCGGCCCGCGCCATCGCGGGCCGGCAGCAGTCGGGCGAGCAGCGCATCCAGCCGCGCGCGGCCCTGCAGGTCGCGCAGGCCCGGTGTGTTGGGCGAGGAAATGTTGATGACGAGATAATCGGCGTGGGGCGCAAAAGTGCGGATGCCGGTCTCGTAGTCGGCGATGGGGTCGGCACTGTCCTTGTTGGCGCCGAGGTTGACGCCGAGTACGCCGCGGCGGTTGCGGCGCTGCAATCGCGCCAGCAGCGCGGCATGGCCATCATTGTTGAAGCCCATGCGGTTGATGACGGCGCGGTCTTCCGCCAGGCGGAAAAGGCGTGGGCGCGGGTTGCCGGCCTGCGGGCGAGGCGTGACGCTGCCAACCTCCACCAGTCCGAAGCCGAAGCGTCGCATCTGGTCCGGCACCTCGCCATTCTTGTCGAAACCGGCGGCGAGGCCGAGCGGGTTGGCGAGATTGAGACCGAAGACGCGGGTTTCGAGAATCGGATCGGGCTTGATGTGCGGCGCCGGCACAAGGCCGGTCCGCAACCCCAGCACCGTGACGCGGTGTGCGACTTCCGCATCATGCAAGCGGGCAAGAAACGGACCAACCATCGGGTAGAAATCAAAGGCCATCAGGCACCTGCCTCAGGAGCAGCGGCCGACAGCTTACGGGCGGAGCGCCGCCCCGTCATGGCGAAGACATTGCCGATCAGCACAACCACCGCACCGATACCCGACAGCGGTGTCCAGGTGAAGTCCTCGAACAGAGTGGAAAGCACCATGGCGGAAAGCGGGTAGACGATCATGACATAGCCGGCCCGGTCCGGGCCGATGCGGGCAATCAATGCGAAATAGAGGAAGAAGCCAAGGAGCGTGGCGACGGGGATGAGGTAGAGGGTCGAGAGCGCAAGCCCCCACGACCATTCGACGCTCCAAGGCGCGCCGCGAACCAAAGCGACAACCGCGACAATGCCGGTGCCATAGAACATGGCCCAGGCATTCTGGCTGGGGATGGGCAGCCCGGCCCGCTGGTTGCGCGCGCCGACGATGGAAGCCATCGACGCGGTGGCCGAGCCCATCAGCGAAAGGCCTAGACCCTTCAGCGCATCGCCGTCGAGATCGAACTTCACCAGGTCGGGCCAGAACATCAGCGCGATGCCGCCCAACCCCAGCACGGCACCGAGCACGACGTTGAGGTGAATGCGGTCGCCCAGGAAGATGGCCGCAAAGAGGATGTTGAACAGTACCATCGTCGAAAAGGTGATCGCGACCACGCCGCTGACCAGGTAGACCTGCGAGTGATAGAGCAGGATGTAGTTGATCGAGAAAAAGAACGCCCCGAGCAGGGCGAACCACAGGTGATCCTGCAGGCGGAAGCGCAGCGGCATGCGGCGCAGCGCGACAAAGCCGAACATCAGCAGCGCCGACAGGCCGTAGCGGTAGACGATGGCCGGTTCCGGCGCGGCTGCCGCGATCTGCCATTCGATTGCGAAATTGGTGCCGCCCCAGGCAAGCACGGTGAGCAGGAACAGCGGCGCGGCGCCGATTTTCGCAAACATCAGGAATCCTGGAACAGGCTGCCCTGCACGGGCCGCGGCGCCGGCGGCGCCACAGGGTCGAGCACGGAAAGATCGGTGTTGCGCACGCTGTTCACCGCCGTGCTGACCGGCGTGATGGTGACGGGCAGCGGCGCTGGCTGGAACAGCGCCTCGAAGCCAGCGGGATCGTTCCCGGGACCATCCAGCCAGCGGTTGAACTGGTCTGGCGCAAGGATCACCGGCATGCGGTCATGCGTGTTCTCGATCGCGGCACTCGCGGACGTTGTCAGGATGGTGAAGGTTTCAACCACTTCACCCTTGGGGCCCTGGTCACGCTGGCTGCCGGTGGTAACGTCGACCGGTCGGGTCCAGCGTTCCCATAGGCCGGCAAAGGTGACGACGCCACCGGCTGCCGGTTCCAGCTTCACCGGCCGGCTCTTCTTGCCGTCGGGGATCCATTCATACCAGCCATCGGCTGGCACGAGGCAGCGGCGCTGGCGGTAAGCGGCGCGAAAGCTTGGCTTCTCATGCACGCTTTCCGACCGCGCGTTGATCGTCCGCGAGCCGATGGAGATGTCTTTTGCCCAGTCGGGCACAAGACCCCAGCGCAGCAACACAAGCTCGCGCGCGCCAGCGGCATTGCGCCGCACGACGGGCATGCGATCGGTCGGCGCCACGTTGGTCGATGGCGGCCAGTTGGGCAACGAGCCCGTGCGCTGCAGAACATAAAGCACCGCGAGGGTTTCAGCCGGAGAGAGCAGAAAATAGCGTCCGCACATGCATCCCATCCTATCGGGCTTGCGTTGTGTATACAGCGACGAAACGACGCGCGCTGGAATTGTCGCGCCGCCGCGCGAGGGCAATTGACCGGGCGCGAAAGCTGCAAGAAACTGTTCCCATGGTTAATCATCGCGACATCTGGCGGGCCATCGACGCGCTCGCCGCCCGGCATGGCTTTTCGCCGTCGGGCCTGGCCATCCGCGCAGGGCTTGACGCCACCTCCTTCAACAAGAGCAAGCGCTTTGGGCCGCAGGGGCGCGAGCGTTGGCCCAGCACCGAGAGCATCGCCAAGATTCTCAAGGCGACGGGCAGTACCTTCTCGGAATTCGTGCGCCTGGTCGAAGGCGAATCGAAGCGCGCCAATTCCACCAAGGTGCCCGTGCTGGGCATGGCGCAGGCCGGCCAGCAGGGCTTCTTCGACGACGCGGGCTATCCCGCCGGCACGGGCTGGGAGGAGGCTGAGTTTCCCGGCGTGACGCCGCAGGAAGCCTATGCGCTGAAAATCGTCGGCGACAGCATGATGCCGGTCTATCGCGACGGCGACGTCATCGTCTGCGTGCCGGGCGCCGGCGTGCGCAAGGGCGACCGCGCGGTCGTCAAGCTCGATAGCGGCGAGGTCATGGCCAAGGAAGTGTCGAAGCGCACGCGCGACAAGCTGCACCTGACGTCGCTGAACCCGCGCCACCCCGACCTGATCGTGCCGCTGAAGCAGGTGGTGTGGCTGGTTCGGATCGCCTGGGCGAGCCAGTAGTCGTCAGCCTGCCCGCGAGCCCACACGGATCAGGTTGCCGCTGGGATCCAGCACCTGGAATTCTCGCGTTCCCCAGGGCTTGTCCTCGGGCGCGGTCAGCCGCGGGATACCGCGGTTGCGCCATTCGCGCCAGACCACATCGGCATCATCCACGCGCAGGTAGCAGCCGGAGTTTTCCGCGACGTGGCGATCGTCGGTGAGCCACAGGTGTAGCTCGGCGCCCTCGCGCGTCAGGATCGCATAAGGATCGTCGTCATACCGGGCCGCGAGGGTGAAGCCGAGCGCCTGGTAGAACAGGATCGAAACGTCGAGGTCGAGCGAGGGAAGCGCTGGCGCCGCCCGCATGACCATGGCCGTCAGCCCTGGTCCGTGGCGAGGTCGCCGTCGAGACCGGCGCGGATCAGGTCGATGAAGTTGGCGATGCCGTAGAGCGCGACGAAGGAGCCCATGCGCGGGCCCTGGCTCTGCCCGAACAACACTTCATAATGGGCCCCGAACCAGTCGCGCAGATTGGCAAAGACGTGGCGCTTGCCGACCTCGTAGATCTGGTTCTGGATCGCTTCGGCATCGGCGTCGGCCGGCAGCTTTTCCAGTTCCGCCACCAGTTCGGCAAAGGCGGCACGCTCCTGATCGGTCGGCGCGCGGAACTTCTTCGCCGGCTTCACGAAGTCGCGGTAGTAAGCCAGGGCATAGCCGACCAGCCGGTCGAGGATCGGATGGTTCGCCGGCACGGCGCCCGGCACATAGCGGCTGATGAAGCCCCACAGCACCGCCTTGTCTTCCGTGTTGCAGACACTGGCGAGGTTGAGAAGGATGCCGAAGGAGATCGGCACGTCCTCATGCGGCGGCTCGCCCGAATGGATATGCCAGACCGGGTTTTCCATCTTCGCCGCCGCGTCTTCGGCACGATACTTGGCGAGGAAGCTGAGATATTCGTCGACCGTCTTGGGAATGACGTCGAAGAAAAGGCGCTTGGCCTTGCGCGGCGCCTGGAACATGTAGAGCGACAGGCTTTCCGGCGTGGCATAGGTGAGCCATTCCTCAATCGTCAGGCCGTTGCCCTTCGACTTGGAAATCTTCTCGCCCTTGTCGTCGAGAAAGAGCTCGTAGATGAAGCCTTCCGGCGCGGTGCCGCCGATGACACGGCAGATCTGCGTCGACAGCTTGACCGAATCAGTCAGATCCTTGCCTGCCATCTCGTAATCGACGCCCATGGCAGCCCAGCGCAGCGCCCAGTCGGCCTTCCACTGGCACTTCACGGCAC
>CAXNFA010000013.1:0-10471 GCA_964201105.1 Alphaproteobacteria bacterium
GTCGATCGCGGCACGCTGTCGAAGATGTGGGTGCTGCGCCGTATCCTCATGCCCATGGGCACGATCGACGCCATGGAGTTCCTGGTCGACAAGCTGAAGCCGACCAAGGGCAACCAGGAATTCTTCGACTCGATGAACACCTGATGGAAGATTGCCCGGCGGGCTTGCGACCCGCCGCGGTATCCCCATCTCCCTGAGCGTGACGTCCGAGCTTCCCCTTTCCTCGCCCGACGATGGCGCTGCACCCTGGCGCCGCGCGTTGCGTTTGTTCCTCGAGCGACGGCCGGTACAGCAGGGCATCATTGCCCTGATCATCGTCAATGCGGTCATTCTGGGGCTGGAGACATCCGCCTCGGTCATGGCCGCGGTAGGTGACCTGCTGATCACGCTGGACCGGGTCATCTTGGCCATCTTCGTTGTCGAACTGGCCCTGCGCATCCTGGCCTTTGGCTGGCGCTTCTTCCGCGATCCCTGGGGCATCTTCGACCTGGTGGTGGTCGGGATTGCCCTGGTTCCGGCGACCGGCGCGCTCTCCGTGCTGCGCGCGTTGCGCATCCTTCGCGTGCTGCGGCTTGTTTCCGCCATCCCACGCATGCGCAACGTGGTGCAGGGGCTGGTCGGAGCAATTCCCGGCATCGCCTCAATCATTGCGCTGCTCGGCCTTGTGTTGTTCGTCTCGTCGGTGGCGGTGACCAAGCTGCTGGGCGCGGCCTATCCCGACTGGTTCGGCACAATGGGCGCGAGCCTGTTCACCCTGTTCCAGATCATGACGCTGGAAGGCTGGGCCGACATGGTGCGCGAGATCGGCACCACGCATCCCTGGGCCTGGCTGTTCTTCGTGCCTTTCATCCTGATCGCCACCTTCACAATCCTGAACCTGTTCATTGCCGTGGTGGTGGGCGCAATGCAGGCGGAACACGATGCCGCCGCCGAAATGGCTGCGGCCGAGGTGCGGGCAGAGACCCGCAAGGCGGAGGAAGCCGCCGTCGTGGACCGGCGTAGCTTGCAAGAAGAAGTGCGCGCCCTGCGTCAGGAAATCGCTGAATTGCGCGCCGATCTCAGTCGCCGGCAATCCTAGGCAACGGCATGCGGTCTGACTCAGGCCGCGGCGCCACTCGGCGGTGCGCGGCGAGCCGTGCTTGAACCCGCTCGCCGGATGCAGTTGCGGCCGGCAGCCTTGGCCGCGTAGAGCGCCTCGTCCGCCCGCCCGATGAGCGCGTCTGGCGATGTGCCGTGATCGGGGTAGAAAGCGATGCCGATGCTGCCGCCGATCTGGATGTGGTGGCCATCGATTTCCATCGGCACCTGGAGTGCCGCGAGGATGCGCCGCGCCGGAAGCTCGGCCTGTTCGGGCCAGCTCAGGTTGGTCAGGATGACGGCAAACTCGTCTCCACCCAGGCGAGCAACGGTGTCGAGGTCGCGCACAGCAGCCGTCAGGATCTCGGCGACCTTCTTCAGCACGGCGTCGCCCACCGGATGACCATGGGTGTCGTTCACCGGCTTGAAGTGGTCGAGGTCGACCATCATCAGGCCAACCTGAAGGTTGTGTCGGGCCCCTTCTGCGATCGCCGCGACCAGATTTTCGTGAAACAGCGCCCGGTTGGCGAGGTGGGTCAGCGGATCCTGCATCCCGAGCAGCCGGGTCAGGTTCTCCGCCCGCTTGCGCTCGGTGATGTCGGTGTAGGTGGTGAGGATACCCCCGTCGGGCAGGCCCGACCTTCGCACGTCGAGGTAGCGGCCGCCGGGCAGGGGCAGTTCGAATGAGTCGCCGGGCCGGGGCTTTTCGATTGCGTTCTGCCAGCGTTCGTCCATGTCGCGCCGCCCGAAATAGCCGACGGAGCGCAGGTAACGGATGACGCTGTCAAAGGGCATGTCGATCTTCATGAAGCCGGCAGGCACATCGAACATCCGCTCGTATTGCGGGTTCCAGGCAACAAAGTTGAAGTCCTGGTCGAGAACCGTGACGCCCTGGTCCATCGCATTGATGAAGGCCTGCAGGCGCGACGCCTGCTGTTCCACCTCGAGCTCCTTGAGCCGCAGGGCGTGGAAGGCCGCATCCAGTTCCTGACGCGCGAAGAAGCGGAAGCGCGAGGTCAGCTTGGCCTGCAGGACCGTTCTGGCGCTGATCAGGGTGATCACGATCATCGTGGCCGCAAATTCGATGTTGGGGCCGGTCTGCGGAGCCACGAACAATTCGACCACGATGGCAAACACGATGACGCCACCAGCGATGATCGTGTACCAGAAGCGCATCGGCAGCATTACAAACAGTGTCAGGGCAGCCATCAACGCGCCTGGGCCCTGGCCGTTTGGTTCGCCAAGCGCAATTGTGTGTGGCAGAACCCAGGCCAGCGCACCCGCAGTGATACCGAAGAAGACCGAACGCGTAATCCACACTCCGGGCTGCGATCTGAAGCTTTGCCAGAAGATCGCGGCCAGGGCGACAAAGAGCGCGATGCGCGTAACGACATAGGTGGAGAGATGCCCGGGATCGGTCAGTCCGAGTATCTGGCCTATCGTTCCCAGCGCCGCGAGGCCGCCGGCAAAGATGACCGCGGCGCGCATTCGCGGCCCATAGGACATCCAAGCATCGGCGATGTAGCCCTTTTCTTCCCCGGGATCGAGAAATTCCCGACGGCCACGTGAAACACGATCTTCGAAGCTGCGGCCGGTTCGGTCCGACATGGCGCCCTCAGGCAGCGCGGCGCCAGACGCCGCGGCCGGTGCCCTTGGCTAGGTAGAGCGCCGCATCGCCAAGTTCGCGCAGGGATTCCGGCGTTGAGCCGTTATCGGGCGCGATTGCAATACCGACGCTGGCCCCGATGGAGACCGTCAGTTCGTCAATGGCAATGGGCAGCTGGATGGTCTCGATGATGCGCTGGGCGATGCGTTCGGCCACGGACGTGTCCGGCAAATGCGGGAGAATGACGGCAAATTCATCGCCACCAATGCGGGCAGCCGTGTCGATGTCGCGCACGGTCTGCGCCAGGATGCGGCCAACACGGCGCAGCACCACGTCGCCCACGGCATGGCCATGCGTGTCGTTGACCGGCTTGAAGTGATCGAGGTCGATCAGCAGAAGAGCGACGCGGCTTCGGTTCTCGACGGCGTTGGCGATGGCTTCTGCGAGGCGCTGATCGAAGCGGGCACGGTTGGCCGGCCCTGTCAGCGGATCGAGCAGGGCGAGACGGCGGATCGTGTCCTCCGCCCGCTTCTGTTCCGTGATGTCGGTGTAGGTGGTGACGATGCCGCCCTCGGGCAACGGCTCGCGCCGGATGTCGAGGACCCGGCCGTCCGGCAGGCGGATTTCGAAGCGCTGGTCCGGCTGCGGCTTGTCGATCTGCATGCGTGCGTTGGCGTCGAGGTAGCGGCGTCCGAAATAGCCGCGCTCGGTGAGATGCGTGATGATCGCGCTTCTCGGGACACCAGGACGCAGGAGATCGACGGGCAGGTCGAAGAAATCGCGATACTGGTCGTTCCACGCGACAATCTGCTTGTTGCGATCGAAGGCAACGATGCCTTGCGAAATGCTGCGCAGCACGCTTTCAACAAACTGGTTGCGGGCGCCGAGCTCGGCTTCGATCCGGCGGCGGGCTGTGATGTCCGTGGTGGTGGAGACATAGCCGCCATTCGGCATCGCGCTGCGCCGGATATCGAAGAACCGCCCGTCCAGCAGTGTGAGTTCGAAGTTCTGCCCGCCTTTGGGATTCTGCACCATGAGAGCCGCCTCAGGCGTCAACCCATTCGTGTGAAAGAGACCGGTTTCAAGGAAGTGAGCCGTGAGCTCATTGAGCGTGATGCCAGCCTTCATGAAATTCGGCGACAGGCCGTACATCTCGACATAACGCTGGTTCCAGGCGACCACCTGGCCAACGGCATCGACAACCACGATGCCCTGGTCAGCGTGGGCCAGGATGCTTTCCATCAGCGCGTTTTTGGACTGCAATTCGCTTTCCTGCGCCGCGAGCAGGTCGAGCATGCGTGTCTGCTCCTCCGATGCGCGCTGGATCGTGTCACGTTCGCTCGTCAGTGAGTTGCGGGTGGCGTATGCGACCCGGGCTGATTCATTCAGGCGGCGGATCAGCGAAAGTCCGGTCAGCGCCATGGCGACAAAGAAGGCGAAGACGCTGGCAGGGTGGATGCCGGCGAAAACTTGCGGCGGCGCCAGCAGCACCATGATCAGGGCAGGGATGATCATGCCAAACACTGTGACTACAGTGCTGACATACGGCTTCGGCACCACGAAGATGATGAGCAATGCACCAACCATCGCCGCCAACTGGGAAGACACGGTGGCTGTGCCGAACAGCGTCGGCGACAGCCAGACAAGAGTGAGTGACATGGCCGCGAAAGTAGCGGCGGCCCCTTGGCTGACGGACTGCGGTGCGTGTTGGCTGAAGCTCCGGATGAGCAGGGATAAAGCCAGCAGAGCGAGCAGACGTGTCGCGGCATAGGCCGGCAAGGAAACATGGACGGCATCGTCGATGACCGTGCCGATGTCCCCGCCCAACATCGCGGCGAGGGCAAGATAGGCGGTGATGCGGCCGAGGCGCGCGTTTTGTGGCCAGAGGCTCTTCTGGAACGTCGCCTCCACCTGCCGGTCGCGGAATTCGCGACCGAGCCAGGTGAGCGGTACAGAAACGCCGCCGTCCACCATGATGGGAAAACCCCGTTCCTGGCCCCGCTCAGATGATGAGAACGGTGGCGCCTGTTGTCTTGCGGCTTTCGAGATCGTGATGCGCCTGCGCCGCGTCCTTCAGCGGATAGGTCTGGTTCACGGCAATCTTGACGATGCCCCGTTTCACCACGTCGAAGAGATCGTTGGCCGTTTCCAGCACTTCCGCGCGGTTGGCGGTGTAGTGGCCGAGAGTCGGCCGCGTCAGGAAGATCGACCCCTTGGCCGACAGAAGTCCGGTCTGGATCGGCTCTACCGGGCCTGACGACTGGCCGAAACTGACCATCAAGCCGCGCCGCTGCAGGCAGTCGAGCGACTTCAGGAAGGTGTCCTTGCCGACCGAGTCGTAGACGACGGGAAGGCCGGCGCCCCCGGTAATCTCCTTCACCCGGGCAACGAAGTCTTCCGTGCTGTAGTTGATGACGTGGTCATAGCCGTTCTGCCTGGCGAGCTTGGCTTTTTCCTCGCTGCCGACCGTGCCGATCACGGTGGCGCCGAGCGACTTGGCCCATTGTCCGGCAATCAGCCCGACGCCGCCGGCGGCAGCGTGGAAGAGGATGGTGTCACCCTTCTTCACCGGGTAGGTGCGCTTGAGCAGATACTGGACCGTGCAGCCTTTCAGCATCATCGAGGCGGCGGTCTTGTCGTCGATTTCGGCCGGCAGCGGCACCAGCAGCCAGGCCGGCATGATGCGGCGCTCGGCATAGGCGCCAAGAGCGGAGTGATAGGCGACGCGGTCGCCGACCTTCACGTCTGTCACGCCTTCGCCCACGGCCTCCACGACGCCCGCGCCCTCGCTGCCGAGCACGGTGGGCAGCGGCACGGGATAGAGGCCCGAACGCTGGTAGGTGTCGATGTAGTTCAGCCCGACCGCCGTCTGCCGGATCAGCGCCTCGCCCTTGCCAGGCTTGCCGACGGAAATGTCATCCCATTGCAGGACGTCGGGTCCGCCGGTCTTGTGAATGCGAATGGCTTTGGTCATGGACTCGGAACTCCTGATCCCTGGTCAGACAGTCAAGACGGTGGAGCCGGTCGTGCGCCGGCTTTCCAGTGCGGCGTGGGCCTGACCCACATTCCGCAGGGGCACTTTCTGCCCGATGGTAACGCGAACGGCGCCGCCCGTAACGACGTCGAAAAAGCCGGAGGCGGCGGCCAGCAGATCGGCGCGCGTGGCGGTGTAGTCCTGCAGCGTGGTGCCGATAAGGTAGCGGGCTGACGGGAAGGCGGCAGTTTGTTCTGGGGTGCGCGGACCCGAGGCAGCGCCATAGGCCACAAGCGTGCCTTCCAGGGCCAGTGACGCCGCGGAGCGGTCGAAGGTGTCGCGCCCGATGGATTCATACACGGCCTGGACCCCGCGTCCGCCGGTGACATCCTTCACGACGGGCAGGAAATCATCCCGCGTGTAGACCACGACATGGTCGCAGCCATGGGCACGGGCCAGCTCGGTCTTGTCGTCACTGCCGACGGTACCGATAACGGTCGCGCCAAGGTGCTTGGCCCATTGGCACAGCAGCAACCCGACGCCGCCTGCAGCGGCGTGGACAAGCACGGTGTTGCCCGGCTTTACGCGGGTGGAGCGACGCAGGAGATAGTAGGCCGTTGTCCCTTTGAGGTAGCTGGCGGCCGCGACCTCGTCAGAGATGGCGTCGGGGAGCACAACGCAGTCGGCGGCCGGCAGCAAACGTGTTTCCGCATAGGCCCCGCTGGGCGGCGAGACGTAACAGATGCGGTCGCCGGGCTTGACCTCTGTCACGCCTGGCGCGACAGATTCGATGACACCAACGCCTTCGAATCCAAGGATCGCGGGATAGGCCATCGGAATGCGTCCCGCGCGGAACAGGGTTTCGACGAAATTGAGGCCCACCGCCGTCGTGCGCAAGCGCACCTGGCCCGGCCCGGGATCGCCCACGCGCACGTCTTCCCAGACAAAACTGTCCGGTCCGCCCGCTTTGTGCAGTACGGCCGCTTTCGGCATGCGCCCTCCCATTCAGGGGCGGACTCCTAGCACGGAACGGGTTTGTGGCGCTAAAGCCGAATAAAACGGGCCTTCGACCGGGTTACCTTCACGGAAGCAAGACGAGCGATCCGGTCGTGCGGCGCGATTCGAGGGCACGATGCGCCTCCGCCCCGTCGCGCAAGCTGTAGCGGCCGCCGATCACCGGCCGCAGCGTGCTATCGCCCAGTGCGGCGAAGAAGCGCGCGGCATGGCGCAGATAGGCGGGCCGGTCGGACGTCACCGTCTTCACCGTCGCACGGGTCACGAAAACGGACGGCGGAATGTCGGCGAAGCCAAACGGCGGCAACGGCCCCGACGCCAGGCCAAAGCTTGCCACCACCCCCATCGGCGCGCAGGCCTGCATCGAGCCCAGAAAGGTGGTCTGGCCGACGCCATCGAACACGGCGCGCACGCCGCGGCCCTGGGTGATCTCTTTCACCCGGGCGACGAAGTCCTCGCGCGTGTAGTCGATGACATGGGCATAGCCGTTGGTGCGGGCGAGATCGGCTTTTGCCGCCGTGCTGGCGGTGCCGAGTACCGTGCAGCCCAGCGCCTTCGCCCATTGGCCCAGGATCAGGCCGACGCCGCCCGCGGCCGCATGCATCAGCAGCAGGTCGCCCGGATTGACGCGCGCGATGTCGAACAGGAGATGCGCGGCCGTCAGACCCTTCATGAAGGTGGCGGCGACGGCATCATCGGCGAGCCCGTCCGGCACCACCGCGAGATCCGCTTCAGGAATCAGCCGGCGTTCGGCATAGGCGCCGGCGGTGAGGGGATAGACCGCGCGGTCGCCCGGTTTCACGGCTGTTACCGCGCTGCCTACCGCTTCGACCATGCCGATGCCTTCGACGCCGGGAATGGCCGGTAGCGGCAGCTGCACATGATGCGTGCCGGCGCGGTGATAGGTGTCGAGGAAGTTCACCCCGATCGCCGTGTGCCGCAGCAGCACCTCATGCGACGCAGGCGTAGCAACCTCCGCCTGGTCCCACTGCAGAACCTCCGGCCCGCCGGTCTTGTGGAAGCGCAGGGCGTGGGTCAGGGACATGGCGGTTACCGTGCGGTGATGTGGTTGCGGAAGGCGATGGGATCGGCGATCAGCTTCATCGGCGTGGTGCCGCCGCCGGTGCCCTTGACGACAACGGTGCCATAGCCGAGCAGACGGCCGAAGATCGACTGGTCGACCTCGACGCTTTCGATCTTCGACGCGTTGATCTCCCAGGTCTCGCGGCGGATGAAGCCGACCTTGGCGATGGCGCGCCTGGTGGTGATGGCGAGTTCGGTCGTCCATTGCTCGAGCGCCGCGCCCATCAGGCGGAAGGCGCCCAGCACCAGCATGACATAGCCGACCCAGGTGAGCGGGTGATAGGGCGCGCCGCCAACATTCACCGCCAGCCTGGCGCCATAGGAGGAGGAGGCGATGAAGACGATGATCGCCAGCCCCACCCAGACGATGCCGCCGAGATAGACAACCCAATGCACGGCGGCGCGATGCACGATCTCTTCGTCCTCGAGCAGAACCTTGTCGACATAACCGGCCACGGATGCCCTCAGGGTTTCAGGATGATGGAGCCGGTGGTCTGGCGGCCTTCAAGCGCGGCATGCGCCTTGGCCGCGTCCTGCAGCGCGAAGCGATGGTTGACGTCGACCTTCACCGCGCCGCGCTTCACCAGGTCGAAGAAGGCCGCGGCCGAGGCGCGCAATTCGTCCACGCGACCAACCAGCGTCGCGATCGAACCCTTGCTGAAATAGGTCGAGGCCGGCAGGTCGCCGATGGTGAGGTCGGACGGACCGCTCGCCTGCCCGATCGTTGTCAGCGTGCCATAGGTGGCCAGGCACTTGGCGGATTCCTTCGCCGAAGACTTGCCGATGCCATCGATCGCCAGCGCGACGCCGGCGCCGCCGGTGATGGCCTTCACCCGGTCGACGAAATTCTCGCGCGTGTAGACAATGGTTTCCGCCGCGCCGTGATCCCTGGCGAGCTTCGCCTTCTCGTCGGTCGAGGCGGTGCCGATGAGCTTGACGCCGATCTGCTTCGCCCACTGGCAGGCAATCAGCCCGACGCCGCCCGCCGCCGCGTGATAGAGCACGAAGTCCCCCGCCTTGACCGGGCGCACGCGGGTGAACAGGTGATGCACGGTGACGCCCTTGGTGATGCCGGCGGCCGCTTCATCATCGCTGACGCCATCGGGAATCCTGATCAGCGCCGTTTCGGGGATCAGGCGTTCTTCAGCGTAGGAGCCACGGGCCAGCGCATAGCAGACGCGGTCGCCCTTGCTGAACGCCGTGACGCCATCGCCCACCGCTTCCACCACGCCCGCGCCTTCGACGCCGAGGATGACGGGATAGGTGCTGCCCGGATAGGTGCCGGCCCGGTGATAGGTGTCGATGAAGTTGACGCCGATGGCGGTCTGCTTCAGCCGCACTTCGCCCTTGCCGGGCGCGCCGACCTCCACGTCATCCCAGGACATGACATCGAGGCCACCGGGTTTGGTGGCGCGGATGGCCTTCACCATGCTGCTTTCCTTTTAGGTGAGATGTTTCTTGAAGAAATCGAGGGTACGGGTGTTGGCGAGAGTCGCCGACGCCGCGACGAAGGAATGACCGCCCTTGCGCGCAAAGGCGTGGTCTTCCGGATAGTCGTGGATCGTGACCATCGGGTTGGCCTTGAGGCCGTCGCGCACCGCCTGCTGCTTTTCCGGCGGGACGAATTTGTCCTTGGTCGCGATATGCAGCATGAGGGGGTTCCTGATGGCCTTGGCGTCGTCCAGCTTCGTGTCGATACCGACGCCGTAATAGCCGACATTGGCATCCGCATCGGTGCGGCAGGCCGAGAGATAGGCGAGGAAGCCGCCCAGGCAGTAGCCGGTGGTGCCCACCTTGCCAGTGACGCCCGGCAGCGTGCGCAGATGCGTGATGGCGGTCTGCACGTCCTGGATGCCGGTGTCGGGGTTGAACTTGCCGTAAAGGCCGAAAGCCTGGCCGAATTCTTTCTCGCCTTCGCCGTTGATCTGGATGCCAGGCTCGATGCGCCAGAACAGGTCGGGCACCAGCGCGACGAAGCCGGCCGCCGCGAAGTCGTCGGCGATGGCGCGCATCCAGTCGTTGACGCCGAAGATTTCCTGAATGCAGACCAGGCCGGGCCCGCTGCCGCCCTTCGGCTTCGCCAGATAGGCGCCAAAGCTGCCGTCCTTGCCCTTGAGGGTGATCATTTCGCCGGCCATCGCATCCTCCCATTCGCTGCAGGTGGGGCGGGGACTCTAGCGGCCTCCGGCGCGGCTTGTCACGGTCAGAGCAACGCGCCTTCGAGGCGAAGCAGCGCCACCTTGGTATCGACGCCGCCCTCGCCGGAATAGAAGCCAAGCTTGCCATGGGCGGCGAGCACGCGGTGGCAGGGGATCAGGATGGGCAGCGGGTTGCGGCCGCAGGCATTGCCGACCACGCGCGCGATGGTGCCCACCTGCTTGCCGAGTTCGCCATAGGCCAGCGTGGTACCATAGGGAATCGCGCACATGCCGGCCCAGATCTTCTGTTGGAGCACCGTGCCATGGGGATTGAGCGGCAAGTCGAAATCCTGTCGCTCGCCGTCGAAATAGTCCTGCAGCTGCTTGCGTGCCCGTTTCAGCAGCGCCGTCTCCTTCTGACCCTCGGCCCAGCCCCAGTCGACCGAGACGAGGGCACCATCATCCTCGCTCAGCGTGATGTCGCCGACGGGGGTGTGGAGGGAGAGTTGCGGGGCGGGGGCGATCATCGGTCAGATGCCGTCATCCGGCAATGGTGCCGTTTCCATGGTGACATACATG
>CAXNFA010000014.1:0-10464 GCA_964201105.1 Alphaproteobacteria bacterium
TGGCTGCGTTATATGTACAACCAGATCCGCCAGACAGCGGCCAGCGAGAATGCCGAGATTCCCGACTACGACACCTTCCGCGAGATGGGCGAATTGCGCTTCCCCTCACCCGAACGGCCGCAGATTCTGCTCAAGGCGTGGCGGGACGATCCCGTCGGCCATCCGCTGAAGACACCGTCGGGCAAGATCGAGATCTATTCCCAAGCCATCGCCAGCTTCGGTTATGCAAGCTGTCCGGGGCATCCCACCTGGTTCGATCCGGAGGAGTGGCTGGGGTCGCCGCTGGCGCAGAGGTTCCCGTTCCACCTCGTCTCCAACCAGCCGAAGACGCGCCTGCACAGCCAGTATGACAATGGCGCCTATTCGCGGGGCAGCAAGATCAAGGATCGTGAGCCGGTCATGATCCATCCCGTCGATGCAGCGAAGAAGGGGATCAAGGACGGCGATATCGTCCGCCTGTTCAATGACCGCGGCGCCTGCCTGGCCGGCGCGCAGATCAGCGACGGCGTGATGCAGGGCTGCGTACAGCTGCCGACCGGTGCCTGGTATGACCCGGTGGAGCCGGGCGGTCTCGACAGCCACGGCAATCCCAACGTGCTGACACGCGATGCCGGCTCGTCCCAGTTGGCCCAGGGGCCCAGCGCGCATAGCTGCCTGGTCGAAATGGAGCGCTATGATGGCGCGCTGCCGCCGGTGCGGTCGTTTGAGCCGCCGGCGATCGTTCACCGCCTGCGCGGCGCAAGGGAGAAAAAGTAGCCGGGCGCTAGCGCGCGTCCGACAACGGGTTCTCTGCCGTCAGAAATGCGTCGATGAGCGGTGCGACGACATCTGCCCGCTCCTCGAACAGTGTCTTCCCCATGTCGGGCAATTCGACGTAGCGCCCGTGGCGCAGCCGTTTTGCCGCGCGGCGCGTCGGCTCGATCAGGTTGGCCTGGGCGGAACACAGCAGCAGGATCGGCTGTTCCAGCGTCGGAAAGACATCCGCATAGGAATAGACGTTGGCCGCCCGCGGGCCCCACCAGATGCAGGGGCCGGCACGGAAGGATTCATAGGTGCGAAGCCGGATTTGCGCTTCGGTCAGGCTGCCGCGATTCTGCTGGTGGAAACGCTGCCAGATGCCGGCGAGGTGGCTGCCATCTTCCCGTACCGGGATATCGTCCATGCGGGTTCGAAAGGCTTCCTGTTCCGCCGGGGAATAGACGCCGGCCGTGTTCATCACGATGCGACGCACGCGCTGCGGATTGAGCCGCGTGAGTTCGATGGCGGTTTTCGTGCCCGTGTGGTCGCCCAGGATATCCACCTGCCGATGCCCCAGCGCATCCATGACCGCCGTCATCGCGGCAACATGGTCGGCAATCTCGGGCCGCGTCGCCGGCTTGTAGGATTCCCCGTAACCGGGCGCATCCACCGCGATGACCGTGCGCGTCACGCCCAACGCCGCGATCAATGGCTCGAGATAGAGGGTTGAACGCGGGCTCATGTGAAAGCAGTAGAGCGGCAGCTGGGCCACCGTGCCGCCGTCCGCCACGCGCACATGCATCTGCCCCTGCGGCGTATCGACAAAGCGACGGCGAATGGCGCGCATTGGCACAGTTGGCCGGGCCGGCGCCGCCTTGGGCACGGCAGGGTTCGCCGTCTTGTCCGCCGTGTCGAGGAAGTTTCGCAGGAGGTCCGCCATGGCCTCGGTATGAAAGGAGACGGCGCCCGTCTTCAAGTCTGGCCTTTCCAGAATGTGCCCGTTGCGCAAATAGCTGCGGGCGCGCTGCGTCGCCGGCCACAGGCCGTCGTCCGTGCAAAGGACCATGATCGGCTGCCGGACGTTGGGCAGGTTCTCCGCATGGGAATAGGCGAAGGCGGCGTTGTAGCCATACCAGCCGCGTTCGCCGGCACGGAGCGTTTCCGTGAAATCGCGGTCGAACTGCGCCAGGGGCGTGTCGGGCGCGTAAGTGCTGCGCATCGAGGACCATTGGTGCAGCAGGTGGCTGCCGTCATCGGGCCGGTCCTGCGGCTTTTCGTCGGCGAGGGTCGCCTGCATCGCGCGCATCTCTTCGTCCGAATAGACGGGGCAGGCGTTCAGGATCAGCCGCCGGATCTGGCTGGGGCGCTGCTGGGCGAGTTCCACAGCAATCTTGGCGCCGGTGTGGTCGCCGAACAGGTCGACCTCGCCGAGTTGCATGGCATCCAGGAAGTCACCCATCGCCGCGGCATAGTCGGCAATGGACGGCGGACCGGGTGGTGGGTCGGAATCGCCGAAGCCCGGCGTGTCGGGCGCGAGAACAAGTCGATCCTTGCCCAGCTGGGCCAACAGGCCTTCAAACGCACGGCCCGAGGAGGGGCTTTGATGGAAAAACACCAGGGGAACGTGCTTCGCAACGCCCTCGGGTTTCACCAGGCGATAGTGCATCTGGCCATAGCGGCCATCGGCGAAGGCGCGCCGAACCCCCGCAGGCGGACGCCAGTACAAAGCGGTTTCCGGTGCCAGCCGTTCGCCCGTATAGGGCGGCTTCGCGACGATCATGTCAGCCTCGAGGGAAACGGCAGACTCGCACCACGCGGTAACCCGGCCGCCGCATGACGGCCGGGTTTGTGAGACGTCACCGCGACGCGATGCTCATGTTGTCGTAGTCGAAGGTCTTGATCAGGTTCTTGAAGCCCTGCAGCGTCTTGTGGACGCCGGTTATCTCGATCAGGTCGATGAGATACAGGGAAGCGGCCTGTTCGTTGTAGTAGCGCAGCCCTTGCTGCAGAAGCTTGCGCCGTTTTTCCACGTCGAATTCGCTATCCGCCTGGTTGATCACACCCATGATCGCTTCGTCGCAGAAATAGGGCTTCGGCTTGCGGCAGGAGTTGAAGCCGAAGAAGCGGTTGGCATCGAGCGTCGGCGCCGACTGGTAGCGCATGCCGAAGACCGGTCCTTCAAACGTGACATCGCCGAACTTCTTCACCCAGTCCGCCGTGGAAACGGGGCGAAGTTCGACTTTGACGCCCACCTTGCCAAGGTCGGCGGCCATGGCCTGCATTGTGTCGGTGTCGCCCGCCGTCTGCCCCACCTGCACCTCGGCCACGAAGTTGAAGCCGTTGGGATAGCCTGCTTCGGTCAACAACTGCTTCGCCTTGGCCGGATCATAGGGATAGGGCTTGATGGTGCTATCAAAGCCGAAGGTGTTGGGTGTCGCACCCTGGGCCGAGATGGTGGCGCGGCCGCCTTAGATGCCTTTGACAATCGACTCCTTGTCGACCGCCAGGTTGAGCGCCTGGCGCACGCGCAGATCCTTGAACGGCGTGTCACGGCCCGCGACGATATACTGGATCCCCAGCGTGCCCGAGGCTGGCACCATATCGACGCGATGACCGGCCTGTTCGACCTGCGCGACATTGTCGATCGAGAGTTCCGGCGCGAAGTGGATCTGGTTCGAGAGCAGCGCCTGCACGCGGGCGGTTCGTTCCTCCAGCGCGATCGTTTCCATGCCCGGCACCTTCGCCTTGCGCCAGGAATCCGTTCGCGCCACGAACTGAACGCGTTCCGGCTGCCAGGCAACGACCTTGAAGGCGCCTGTACCCACGGGCTTGGCGGAATAGCCGCCGGGGCCGATTTCCTGCCACAGCTTGGGCGCGACCATGAAGATTGCGGAGATCTTGCTGGGCAGGATCACGTCTGGCCGGCTGGTGGTGACGGCAACCGTGGTCGGCGACAGCGCTTCGGCGCCCGTGACGAGGTCGATGGTGCGCGAGGCCGATGTGGCTTGGCCTTCCTGGCTCTTGCGCAGGTAGTTGATCACCCAGGCGACGGCGGCGGCATCGACGGGCTCGCCATTGTCGAACTTCAGGTTTGGCCGCAGTTCGAAGCGCCATTCGGTCGGTGAATTGATTTTCCAGCTTTGGGCCAGCGCGGGCTGCACATCGCCCTTCTCGTCCACGACGGTGACGGCGTCATACATCGCCGTCCAGGTCCACCAATGCGAACCCGACGCGCCATGATAGGGATTGCCCTGGGCCGGCGGCAGCGCGCTGACCCCCACCTTCAAGGTCTGGGCACTGGCAGTGTTGGCAGCAAGAAGCGCAATGGCGCCCAGCGCCGCGGAAATTGTGGCCCGCATGTTATTCACCTCCCTGTCTCTGGTGCGGTCAGTGTAGGACCGGCCAATACGCGCGGCAAAGGTCTTTGCCGGAGAACATTGAGCGCGAACAAAAGAAAACCGGCGGACCCTTGCGGGCCCGCCGGTACGGTCTGCGACAGACTCGGGAGGGAGGCTCCGGTCTGCGGAGACCGGAACGCGCCCTAGCCCTGGATCTCGATATCGGCCCAGTTCAGGCGCCAGTTCTCGTTCTTGTAGTTCTTCACCCGCTTGGCGATCGCGTCGAGCTCGAAGGCGTCGTAGAGCCAAAGTGCCGGCGCGGCCTCGTGGTAGTACTGCGAGATCGCCCGCAGGCCTTCCGCCCGCTTCTTCGGGTCGAACTCGGTGTTGACCGCCTGGATCGTCGGCTCGATGTCCTGGAAGCAGGTCCAGCCGCGCGGGAACTTGCAAGAGTGGTAGGTGTTCACCGGCCGCATCATGTCGATCGACGGCGCCGAGCCATAGTTGAAGTGCATCATCGGACCTTCCGGCACCTTGCCGCCCGTGATGCGGGCGTTCAGGTCCGGCGTGGTCATGATGCGCAGTTCGACATCGACGCCCACCTTCTGCAGGTTATTGACGACATGCTGGTAGACGTTGTTGTTGTCGGCCTCGACATTCAGCACCTCGGCCAGGATCTTGAGCCCGCCGCCGAAGCCGGCCTCGGTCAGCAGCGCCTTCGCCTTGGCGGGGTCATAGGCATAGGGCTTGATGTCGGCCTGGTGGCCGTTGACCGAACGCGTCGCCGGCTGGCTGGCGGCGATCGTGTTGCCGCCGAGCAGCGTCTCGGTATAGCTCTTGTCGACGGCATAGTTGAGGGCCTGGCGCACGCGCTTGTCGAGCGTGATGCCGCCCTTCGACTGGTTGAAAATCGACACGATCACCGACGGCGAGGGGTTGTTGGCGAGCTTGCCGCCCGCCATCTCGATCAGGCCGCGCGCGTCCGACGACATGTAGAGCGCGATGTCGGCGGCATTCGACTGGAAGGCCTGCACCCGCGTCGGCGCTTCCGGCATGAAATACATCAGGACATTGTCGACCTTGGCCTTGCGCAATGACCCGTCGAAGCGCGTCATCTCCACCTTGGTCTCATCCCAGTTGGTGACGCGCCAGGGGCCGAGCCCCGACGGCTTGTTGCCGTAGCCCTGCTTGCCGAGGTCGCGCCAGGCCTTGGGATCCATGATGCGCAGCGCGGCGATTTCCGACGGCAGGATCGGGCTCGGAGCCGATGTCGTGATCTCCACCGTCATGTCGTCGACCTTGGAGGCGCCGACGACGTGGCGCAGGCTGCCATAGAGTGGCGTGCCCTTGCCTTCGTCCGAGTTGAGATAGGTCACCATGTGGACCACGGAGTCGGCGTTGAAGGGCTCGCCGCTGTGGAACTTCAGGTTGGGCGCGAGCTTGAACTCCCAGGTCTGGGGATCCTTGTTGCGCCACGACAGCGCGACGCGCGGTTCCGGCTGGCCAGTGCCGCCCACGCTGGTGAGCGCATCGTGCATCAGCTCCCAGGTGGCGAGATACTGCTTGCTCAGGCCAGCCGTGGGCTCGCCGCGATTGGGCGCGGCCACCGTGTTGGCAATGCGCAAGGTGTTGGCTGCCGATTGCGCGGCGGCCGTGCCCGAAACGGAAACAACCCCGGCGAGCACAATGCTCACCGCGGCGTAAGTGGCGACGCGTGAAATTCCAAGATTCATGACGATCCTCCCCGTTCTTGTTGAACTCCCGTACGGCGCCTCCCTTCTGTTCTGTCGTCGGTACCGTACGCTTAAGCCTGCGCCGCCGGCGCCCCTTCGGGGGCGTTGTGCGTCGACGGCTGTTCGAGAATCCACTTGCCATAGGGCGGCATGTTGACGTCCCAGGCCACGCCGATCTGCGTCGACATCGCATGGAGATCGCGGAAGGCGCGCTGCACCGGGTTGTCGTCATGCAGGCCCTGCGCGCCCATCATGCGCGTCAGTCGTTCTACCGCGTCGAGGCACAGCTTGGTCGCGAAAGCACGATCGCGGGTGATGGTGACTCGCTCTTCTGCCGTGAACGGCTCGAGCGTCAAACCCTTCTTGTGCAGGAAGGCCATGTGCCGCTCGCAGAGGGCGCCCGCAGCGGCGATCTCCGACGCAGCTTCCGACACGCGGATCTGGACCAGCGGGTTGTCGGCAATCTTGTCGCGTGCGATGGCGGCGCGCCTACCGCGTGTGATCGCGAGGTAGTTGTCGAAGGCGCCTTCGGCCGTTCCGAGGATCGGGCCCAGCAGGGCCGAGCCGGTAAAGGGGCGGAACTCCACCTTCTGCAGATAGTGCTGCGACACCAGCGAACCGGGCGGGTTGCGGCCCACGAAGACCTCCTGGGGCAGCGTGCGATGTTCTGGCACGAAGGCGTCCTGGACAACGATGTCCTTGGTGCCCGTGCCACGCATGCCGGCGACATGCCAGGTGTCGGCGATCTGGAAATCCTTGCGCGGGAACATGAGGTTGACCGGCGCGTCCTCGCCCTCGGGACGGCTCATGACCGAGCCCCATTTGGAATGGTCGACGCCGCTGGCAAAGCCCCAGGTGCCGCTGGCGCGGAAGCCACCTGGCACACGCACCACCTTGCCGCTTTTCTGTACCGAGCCCGTGGCGATCAGGACGTCCTGATCATTGCCCCAGATCTCGTCCTGCAATTCCTTGCGGTAGCGTGCGGCATAGGCGGAATGATTCCCGACGACACAGAAAATCCAGGCCGTGGCCGAGCAGCCACGCGCCAGAATGCGCCCCACGTTGAACTGGACCGGCCAGTCCATCTCGAAACCGCCATAGCGCGCCGGCTGGAAAACCCGCAGCAGGCCGGCGGCAAACAGGTCGTCGGCCGTTTCCTTGAGCAGGGCGCGGTTGCGCTCGGTCGCCAGGGCGCGGGCCCGGAATGTGGGCACCAGGGCTTCGGCGCGCCGGCACAGCTCCTCGTCGGTCATCCGCGTCGGCTGTTCCGTCTTCACCAGCTTGATCGTCATGCTCGGCCCAATTTCTAGTCAATTGACTAGTTAAGCGTGCCTGCAATTGATGCATGAGTCAAGCAGGCCTCGACTTCTGCGGGTTTCCGCCGTTTCTCAGGAAGCGGGGGCGTTCTGCGCCTTGGCCATCGCGCGCAGCTGGATGGGGGCGCCCGCCAGGAACAGTTCCACCTGTTGCGTGATGAATTCATCGCGGGTCATGCGCGGCGTCACGCCATAGATGAACTGCCGCACGCCGTAGTAGAAAATGCTGCTCTGGAAGGCGTGGTGCATCTCGAGCTCCGCCGCGCTCATCGGCCAGGCATCATGATCGGGCAGGCCGGTTTCGTGGCGCAATTCGCTGCTGATGATCCGAAAGATCCGGGCCTGCACCGGGTTGCTGTAGTGGTCCCGCGCATAGGGGCGGTCCATCCAGGCCAGGAAGAAGAAGCGCATGTAGTCATAGCTGAAGATGCCATCGGTGAAGGCGCGGAAGAAGCGTTCCAGCCGGTCCTTCAGCGGTACCTCGCGATCGCGGAGCCAGTCTTCCCACTCGCGCTTCCAGCGGCCCAGGATCATCTCGCGATATAGCCGGTCGATCAGGTCGTCCTTGCTGGGGAAGTACTGGTAAAGCAGCGACTGGTGAATACCCAGATGCTCGGCCAGGTCGCGGGTTGGCGCGCTGAAGCCACGGCTGGCGAAGAAGGGAATGGAGTCCCGGATGATCTGCGCTTCACGCTCGGCCTGGGGCAGGCGCTTGCGGGGCGTCGGCGTTTTCTTGGCCATGGGTGATTGGGGTGATGGGCTTGGTTCCGGGGCGACGCTACTTTAAGGGCAGGACCCCGGCCGGTCATTCACCCTTTGTTAACCGGACCTGGCCGAGGCTGATGCCATGCTTGCCGTGCAATCTGTTTCCTTCGTGCCGCCCCCTGCCCTTGCGTCCGGGGACCAGAGCCGCGCGCTGACGGGCGTGATCGCCGATGTGCGGCGGATGAAGGCCAATGCCGCGGCGGCCGGGCTGAACTTCGCCCGCGACCGCCTGACTGGCCTGGTGGAAGCCGCGTCGAAATTGCTGCTGCTCGGCCGTGGCCAGCTCACCTTCACCGGCGTCCGCTCGCTGATGAACAACGCCATCGGCGCCATGGAGACCCTGGGCGATGCCGCCGAGTCCGGCGCCGACCGCAGCCAGCTGAAGAAGATGGCCGACGAATTCGATTCGCTGGGCACGCGTCTGTCGGCGATGGCGGGCTTCGCTGCCCGCAACGACGACGAGAAAAAGGAGGCGGCCGGCTTCCAGGCCAAGATTCGCACTGCCCTCAAGCGTCTGCGCGACGCGACGGATTGACGGCGCGGCGCGCCTCAGCCAAACCGGAGCAACTGCTTTCCGGAGAGTGCCATGGCCAAATCAAAGCCCGCGCCAGCCTACAACCCTGCCACCACCTACATCAGCATCAACGGCAATGCCGCCGAAGCGATTGGCGTCACCGACTCCTTCTGGTCCGATGTCATGGCCGGCAAGCGCAAGGTCGGCGACTGGCTGATGACGGCCTTTCCGCAGGACAAGGACTGGGACGTCTGGGAGCGACACCCGAAGGGCGAAGAGATCCTCGTCATGCTGAAAGGTGCGCTGACGCTTGTGATCGATGACGGTACGTCACTGCGCGAGGTGGCGCTGAACGAGGGAGAAAGCACCATCGTGCCGCGCAACACCTGGCACACCGGCAAGCTGCGCAAGGCCGGCACGCTGCTCGCCCTGACCTTTGGCGAAGGGACGGATCACCGCCCCCTCTGACCGTCACCAGCTGTTGCGCAATTCGCGCAGCTTCACGAAGACGGTCTGCGTATCGAGATCCTTCGGCAGGTCCGGAAAGGACACGCGCAGCTTTTCGATCACCGACGGGCTGTGCAGGCGGAAGAAGGTGTTGATCTCCTTCTCCTCCGAAATCGTCGTCGGCCGGCGGGCGGCGGGATCCTCGTCCTTCGCTTTGGCGAGCAACTCCTTCGCGGCAGCGTTGTCGGGCTCGCGGTCGAGCGTGAAGCCCAGGTTGTTCACGAGATAGTCGTGCCCCGGATAGACGATGGTGTTTTCCGGCAGCATCGCGAGCTGGCGGGTGAAGGTGGCATAGAGCGCACCCGGATCGCCGCCGCCCTTGGTGTTGCCGGCGCCGGCGTTGAACAGCGTGTCGCCGCAGAACAGACAGGGCGTGTCGGTGTGCGAACGCAGGCAGATGTGGCTCATGGTATGGCCCGGCGTGTCGAGCGCCTCGAGCTCCACCGTCTTGCCGACCTTGATGATGTCGCCGGCCGACAGGCCGCGATCCATGCCGGGGATCTTGTCCTTCGCGTCCTTGTGGGCAATCACCTTGGCGCCCGTCGCCGCGACCACCGCCGCGTTGCCGCCGGTGTGGTCGCTGTGTTCATGCGTGTTGAGGATCTGGGTAATCTGCCAGCCCTTGTCCTTGGCAATCTTCAGGCACATCGCGTGTTCAAGCGGGTCGATGGCCAGCGCCTCGCCGGTTTCGGGGCAAGCCACGAGATAGTTGAAGTTGCGGTAGGCGTTGTTCGTCCAGATCTGTTCGACAAGCATGATCGGTTCCAATGAATACGCGTGATTATTCCATGCGCAGCCCGCCGTTGATCGCCAGGATGCAGCCCGTGATGTAGCCCGCCTCGGGCGAGCAAAGGAATTGCACCGTCGCCGCCACCTCTTCCGGCCGGCCGAGGCGGCCGAAGGGAATGGCATCGGCCAGTGCCTTCATGCGTTCCGGCGGATGGGCATCGAGCATTGGCGTGTCGATGGGCCCCGGTGCCACCGTGTTGACGGTGATGCGGCGGGGCGTGAAGTAGCGCGCGAAATTCTTGGTCAGCGCCTCGACGCCGCCCTTGGACGCGGCATAGGCCGGCCCGGTGACACCCCCCGCCTGCCGCCCGGCAAGCGAACCCAGCAACACGATGCGCCCACCATCGGCAAGCCAGCTGTCGGCCGTCTGCACACAGGTGAAGGGACCGGTCAGGTTGACCGCGAGGATATTGGCCCAGAGGTCGGGCGTCATGCTGGCGACATTCGCGTTTTCCACGATGCCGGAAACAAGCACCAGCGCATCAAGCCGTGGCGCCGACTTGCGGGCAGCATCAAAGGCAGCGCCGATACTGGCGGCATCGCGCAGATCGATGGCGAAAGACGTGGCACCCGTTTCTGCCGCCGCGCGGTCAAGGCCCGGACCGGGCAGATCCATCAGCAGCAGCGGATCATAGCCCGCCGCCTTGAAGGCATGGGCCGTTGCGCGACCGATGCCGCCGCCGGCGCCGACGATGCAGGCGCTGCGCTTCGTACTCACCCTTCCGCCCCCTTTTTCATCCGGTCGCGATAGGGATTGACGAGAT
>CAXNFA010000015.1:0-10434 GCA_964201105.1 Alphaproteobacteria bacterium
CTGGGAACTCGTCGATCCGACGACCTGGCGGTTCAAGATTCGGCCGGGCATGGAATTCAGCAACGGCGAGAAGCTTGACGCCGCCGCGGTCCATGCATCGCTCGACTGGGCGATCAACACGGAAGAAGGAAAAGGCAAGGGCGTTGGCCGGCAGCTGATTCGCGCGGGTATTGTTTCGGTCGCCGTGGTCGGCAGCGACACGATCGAGATCAAGACCGGGCAACCAAATCCCCTGACCGGGAAGGAGCTCTACAATCTCCGCGTCGTTGCACCCAAGGCGTGGAAAGACATGGGCACCAAGGAATACGCCAAGACGCCCGTCACCTCCGGCCCGTTCAAGGTGGAAAGCTGGTCGGACACAGCAGCCGAATATGTCCGCTTCGACAAGTCGTGGCGCAAATCACCGCTGCAGCGCATTTCCTTCCGCGTGCTACCCGAAGAAATCACCCGCCTGCAGGCGCTGGTTTCCGAGCAGGTGGACCTGGCGATCGGCATGTCGCCCGACAACGTGGCCGCCATCGAGCGTGCCGGTCAGAAGGCACTGGTCAACCGCGCGCCGCTAGACCTGTCCTGGGTGCTGCTGTCGGAAGATGCCGCCTATAATTATGCAAAACAGGCCAATGGCGGCAGGGAGCCCGCGGTCAAGGAGCGTGTGAGCCCGTTCAAGGACAAGCGTGTCCGTCAGGCCGCGAACATGGCGATTGATCAGAATGCCATTGTGAAGGATCTGCTGCTGGGTATGGGTGAACCCACCAACCAGAAGGCCAACAAGTTCACCTTTGGCTACAACGCGACCGTGCCGAAGTATGAATACAACCTGGAAAAGGCAAAGCAGCTTCTGGCCGATGCCGGATATCCCAACGGATTTGACATGGCGTCCGAGGTCTATGTCGGCGGCATTGCCAAGGACAAGGAGATCTACGAATACGCGGGTGCGCAGCTGTCCAAGATCGGCATCCGTACCACGGTGAAGGCGCTCGCCTTCAACGACTATTTCCGTAAGAACCAGACCGGCGACATCGAAAGCTGGGCCTTCGGGCTGTCGATGCGTTACGAGCCGCTGATGGATCCTGACTTCGTGCTGAAGGCTCGCTCCTGCCTGGCGGCCGGGCCGAAATTCATGTGCGTGCCGGAAATGGTGCCGCTGATCGAAGCCCAGGCGAAGGAGATGGACGTCGAGAAGCGCCGCAAGATGTTGCAGGAACTGCAGGCCATCACGCATGACCAGGCAACGTCTCTCTTCCTTGCCGGCGTGCCGGAGATCTATGGCTACAACAAGCGGGTCTCAGGCCTTGCGGTGTGGAACCAGCGTATCCAGTACGACCAGATCAAGCTGACCGACTAGTTGTCAGATCGCCTTAGGAAAGCCCCGGGTGAAATCCCCGGGGCTTTTTTTGTCCGAAGACTGTCCTAGCGCTTGAAGGCGATGCGCGTGCCGCGGCTGTTCAGCACATCCATGTCCGCGGTCATCCCTGCCTCGCGGGCTTCGCGGGCGAAGTCGAGTTCGCCAGCCTGATACTGGAATGGCTCGTTGTTGTAGTGGGCGTACCAGTCGCTCATTGTGCGGTCGATCAGGTCGGGGGATCGCTTGCCCACCGTGTCGCCCTCGAACATCGCACCGCCCTTGCGCAGCACCCGGGCGATCTCGCGATACATGCGGCGGATCTGCTTCACGGGCATTTCGTGCAGCAGCAGATGCGACACCACCAGGTCGAAGCTGCCGTCAGCGAAATCCATCGCGCAGGCATCCTGCTGGGAATAGTGAATCGCATAAGCCAGCGCTTCCGAGCGCCCATGGGCGTAGCGCAGCATGGGTGCCCCGACATCGATGCCATGTATCTCTGCCTGCGGGAAGGCATCGGCATAGGCGTGCAACGAATGGCCAACCGAACAGCCGACTTCGAGGATCTTTTTCGGCTTGAAATCCGGGTAGGCCTCCTTGAGGAACTGCGCTGCGTCCTCGCCCATGCCCTGGCCGAAGGGGCCGCGCCGACCCATGCCATAGATGAACACGCCGCGGTCATACAGCGCGCCGGCATACACGTCGTCCGCCGCCAGCTCGGTCTGGAAGTTGCCGGGCATGACGTGGATATCGACCTCCTCGATGTAACGCGGCATCGGCAGGGCCGGGTTGAGGCGCAGGGAGCCGCGCGTCTTCTTTCGCGCGGTCGTTTTGGCTTTATCGATCAGCTTTGGCAACTGGCGCTGGATGCTGTCGCCCACCTCGTCCCACAGCATTTCCTGTGTCGTGCGGTGGATCGCGCTGAAGGTCTGGTAGAAGGGATCGGCGTCAAGCAGGGCTTGTACTTCCCTGCGGCTTTGCGGTGCCCGGCCCTGAGCGCGCTCGAAGTTGCCGCGCAACTTCTTTTCATAGGTCGTGCGGCTGCCCTGCCACAACGGGCCCATCACCTGCTCGCGCATCGTCAGCAGAAAGGCCTGGCGCGCTTCCTCGTCATGGTTCGGAAGCGGCAGCATGGCGTGGGGAACCTGGAATTTCATGGCATCCTCCTGTCGAACAGGCGAAGGACGCGCCGGGCGCTACCCTTGCCAATCCCCTTGGTCCCAGCAGTATACTTTTGATCACCTGATCAGAAAAGGGCGCCGGACGGCGCTGAAAGGCCGGCCATGCTGCGACAGGGATTTCACGCCATGCTGCCCGCGGCCACGCATGACGAATCGGCGCGGGAAGGCTATGTGCTCGCTTTTCGCGATGCGGTGGACAACAGAATTCCTGCCGCCTATCGCCTGGTCTACGAACAGCGCGCGGCTCCGGCCTTTGCGCGCGCCCACGGCCACGCGCCGCGCCATCGTCAGGATATCCGGCGCGCAATGGATCGCGACCCCTACGGCCAGATGGCTTCCTCGCTGCGTCGACTGACTCAGGAGGTGTTGTGGGACACCGTCAGCGACAGCATCGAGCGTGAACTCCCGACGCTGGTCGAGCAGGCACGACAGCTTCGCCGCCGTCCCCGATGGGGTTCGCTCGAACTCAACGAGGGAACAGCCATCCCCCGCTATGTCGGTGCCATCGACATGCATGCCATGCCGGGCAACTATGATGAAGAGCGGATGGAAGACGATGTCTTTGCAGGTGCGCTCTACGACCGTGGCGTGTATCTGCGCAATGGCGGGATGCGCGGCGCCTACAACGAACGCGTCGGCACCCAGTTGGGCGAATGGCTGCACCAGCATCATCCGGATTTCCGTCCGCGCCGCATCCTCGAGATGGGCTGCGCTGTTGGTGGCACCTCGGTCGGGCTCGCCGCCGCGCTGCCGGATGCAGAGGTCCATGCCATCGAAGTGGCTGCGCCCATGCTGCGCTATGCCCATGCGCGGGCGGAATCGCTTGGACAGCGCGTCCATTTCGCCCAGCGCAATGCCGAGGCGACAGGGTGGCCCGACGGGCATTTCGATGTCGTTTGCAGTTTCGCGCTGATGCACGAAACCTCCACCACGGCCTGTCGCAACATCCTGCGTGAATCCTGTCGTCTGCTTGCGCCCGGCGGATTGATGCTGCATTGCGACAACCCGGCGTGGAACCGCCTCGATCCCATCGAGGCTGCCTATCGCGACTGGGGCACGCATTTCAATGGCGAGCCTTTCATGGGCAAGTTCGGTGACCTCGACCAAGACGCGCTGCTGCGTGACGTGGGATTCCGGCCCGAGCAGATATTTGAAGTGTGGCTGCCCGGCGCGAAAGTGCCGTCATCCCGCTTCGCCGCCCGCAAGTAGGGAACGATCTTCGCCGCCCTTGCCAGGCTCCATGGCTTCGGCGCTATACTTCTGATCATCTGATCAGAATTGATCGAGGAGATTGGTCATGGCGCAACAAGGCTTCCACTCCATGCTGCCAACGCCGACGCATGACGAGGCGGCGCGCGAGAATTACAGCGTCACCTTCCGCAACATCGTGATGAACGCGATCCCTGCTGGCGAACGATTGGTCTATGAGCAGCGCGCGGCGCCGTCCTTCGAAAAGATGCATGGCCGTCGGCCGAGCACCCGCCACGAGGCGCGCAAGCTCATGGAGCGTGACCCCTATGGCCAGATGTCGTCGGCCCTGCGGCGCATCTCGCAGGAGGTTCTGTGGGACACTGTCAGCGACAGCATTGAACGCGACCTGCCGGATCTTGTGGCGCGCGCGCGCAAGACACGGGCGGGTCGAACCAAGGGCTCCCTGGAGCTCAACCCGGGCACGGAAATTCCGCGCTATGTCGGCGCGGTCGATATTCATGCCATGCCCGGCAACTATGACGAGGAGCGTACGGCAGACGATGTCTTTGCCGGTGCCCTCTATGATCGCGGCGTCTTCCTGCGCTATGGCGGCGCGCGTGGTCCCTACAACGAACGCATTGGCACGCAGATCGCAGACTGGATTCGCGCCAGCTATCCGGGTTTCAAGCCGCGCCGCATTCTGGAAATGGGTTGCGCGGTCGGTGGCACGGCGGTCGGCCTGGCCGCCGCCATGCCGGAAGCCGAGGTCTACGCCATCGAACTCGGCGCGCCCATGCTGCGCTATGCCCACGCACGGGCAGAGTCCATCGGCACGCCGGTGCATTTCGCCCAGCGCAATGCCGAACACACCGGCTGGGCGGACGGCTATTTCGACGTGATCTACAGCTTCGCGCTAATGCACGAGACATCGACCAGCGCTTGCCAGAACATCCTGAAGGAATCGCATCGCCTGCTCGCGCCCGGCGGATTGATGCTCCACCTCGACATTCCAGCGTGGAAGCACCTCGATCCGCTCGACGCTGCAAGGATGGACTGGGACACCCACTACAATGCGGAGCCCTTTATCGGCAAGCTTGGCGATCTCGACACCGATGACGTCTTGCAGAAGGCTGGCTTCCGCAAAGATCAGTTTGTCGAGGTGATGTTGCCCGGCGCCCACTATCCCTCATCGCGCTTCGCCGCCCGCAAATAGCTTTTGGCCCCGAACGGCGGCGTATGGCCCGGGGGCCATCGCCGCCGTTTGTGTGTCCGAAGAGGAGAAGGCCATGGGAATCGCTACCGCCCACCCGCGCATCACGCGCCACTTCCTCACCCTCGATGGGGTTCGGCAGGTTCACTATCTGCGGGCGGGCAAGGGTGTGCCTGTTCTGTTGCTTCACCCGTCACCTGGACCATCGCGCTATCTGCAGTCGTTGATCGAATACCTCAGTGACCATTTCACTGTCTTCGCGCCGGATACACCGGGGAACGGCCTGTCCGATCATTTGCCGCTCGATGCGCCGACGATGGACGACTATGGCGACAATGTCGCCCGGGTGCTTGACGCGCTGGGCATCGACCGGATTGTGCTCTACGGCTTTCACACCGGGGCCTCGGTCGGCACCGCCTTTGCCATTCGTCACCCGCAGCGTGTGCTGGGCGCGATCCTCGATGGCTTCCTGGTAGAAAGTGACGCCAGCCTGCAAGACCGGCTGACGCACTACCTGGTGCCGTTCGAGCCAAAGCTCGATGGCAGTCACATGACCTGGCTGTGGACGCGGTTGCGCGACCAGGGACTCTACGGAAAATGGTATGCGCCGTCTCTGGCCAGCCGCCTCGACCGCGAGCCGCCGGCACCTGCCGCAACGCAGGCCACCGTCATGGACTGGCTAGACGCAGGGTCTGCCTACATCATGCCCTATGCCGCCGCCTTCCGGCAGCGCGGCCACCTGCAGGTGATGCGCTTCGCCACGCCGACGGTGCTTTGCGCAGCCGACAGCGACAGCCTTGTGCATCATCTGGATGCGCTGCCCCGGAGCCTGCCGGCTTGTGTCGCAGTCAAGCGTTATGGCGCCAAGGAGAATCAGAACGCCTTCGCGCTGGATGAGTTGCGCCGCCTTGCCGCGGGCGAAGCGCCGCCTGTCCCGCCGGTGCGGCCTCTCAATGATCGGCCCTGGCAGGACTATGTCTCGATCCCCGGCGGCCAGTTGCATGTGCGGCGCATCGACGGGGCGGGTCGGCCGGTTGTCATCCTGCATGACGCGATCGGTGACAATCGCGTCGTCGATGGAGTCACGCGCGGCTTCCGAGGCCACCGCCCGGTGCTCGCCATCGACCTGCCGGGTCATGGCAATTCCGACAACATGCTGCGCGCCGACGCTGATATTGCCGACTACGCGAGATCGGTGATTGCAGCGGTGGACGCCCTGGGCCTGACGGAGATCGACCTGCTGGGCATTCACGCCGGCACAGCGGTGGCGACAGAACTGGCGGTCCAGCGCCCGGAACTCGTGAAACACCTTGTGCTGGCGGAAACGCCGCCGATGGACGCCGCTACGCAGGCGGACCTGCGGGCGAACTACGCCCATACGACCGAGCCCGACGCCTTTGGCGGCCATCTGCTCAAGGCCTGGTTTACCGCCCGTGACCATGGTCAATTCTGGCCCTGGTATGACCGCCGCCGCGCCGCGGCGATTCGGCGCGAGCCCCATTCCGCGGGCGAGGTGCACCAGTACATGGTCAGCATCCTGAAAGCCGGGCCGATGTTCCAGCGCTACGCGCAGGCGGCCTTTGCGCCGGATGCCATGACGGCGCTGTCATCCGTGCAGGTGTCGATGGCCTTTGCCGCCGCGCCTGGGAGCAGGCTTGCGACTGCTGCGCAAGCCGCAGGACGGATGATGCAGGGTGCTCAGCTGATTGAGCTGCCGGCCGACATGCGAGGCTGGGCCGGCGCGCTTTTGCCGTTTCTCGACAGCTAGCGTTCCGGCACACTCCGCAGGGTTTCGGCCACCAATATTTAACAAGGACCTGTATGTCCCAGGCTGGAGTTTCCGGCCGCTTTGCGCTGTTTCGCGAGACTGATTTCGTCCGCCTGTGGGTGGTGGGGGGAATCGGCGAAGGCGTGCGCTGGATGCAGATCCTGGCGATGAGCGTCTATGCCTATGACGTGACGGGGTCGGTGCTGGCCGTCACGGCCGTTAACTTTCTGCGCTCCATTCCTTTGTTGCTGTTTGGTGCCGTCATGGGTGCGCTGGCGGACCGCATGGATGGCCGCCGCCTGCTGGTGCTGTCGGTGATTATTCCGGGCAGCGCAACGCTGGCCATCGGCGTCCTTGGGTTGCTGGGTGTTGTCGAAGTCTGGCATATCGGCCTCGCTGCCTTTGCCAATGGCCTCGCCTTTACGGCCGAGATGCCGGTTCGCCGAAGCATGCTGGCCGAAGTGGCGGGGCAGGAGCGTCTCGCTGCCGCCATGGGATTTGACGGCATCACGCGCCAGGCGATGCGAGCGGTGGGCCCGGCGCTGGGCGGCTTCTTCCTGCAGGTGGTCGGACTGCATGGCGCCTATCTCGTTGCCACGTTCGGCTATGTGCTTTGTTTGCCACTGATCCTGCGCGTCGCGCCAAGGCCGCTTCGCGCGGCGCCGGACACCAGGCAGGCGGGCCTCATCGCCACCACGCTGGACGGACTGCGCTATGTGCGACGAGAGCCGGCGATGATCGGCTTCCTGGTTGTCTGCCTGACAGCGCAGGTGCTTCTGTTTCCCTATGCAAGCCTGCTTGCGGTGATGGGGCGTGAAGTTTTCAACATTTCGCCTTTTGAAGTCGGCTTGCTGGCCGCGACCGAGGGCAGTGGCGCTCTTGTCGGTGCGTTGCTGGCCGCGATGATCGCCGCACCCCGCAACTACCGCTTCATGTATATCGGCGGCAGCATGCTGTTCGCGGCTGGCATTGTCGCCTATGTACAGGCGCCGGGATTCGCGCTGGCGGCAGTCTTTCTGTTCGCCACCGGCATGGGCGTTGGCTTCTTTTCCACGATGCAAGCGACCTTGCCGCAGTATGCCGCGGTGCCGGAGATGCGCTCGCGCATCATGGGCCTGATCAGCATGGGTATTGGCATCAGCCCGTTCGGGCTGCTGCATGTCGGCCTGCTCGCCGAATATTTCGGGCCCCGCGTAGCCAGTTCCGTCATCGGCCTGGAGGCGCTGTTCATCCTGACGATCGTGGCGCTGCGCTGGCGAGGGAAATTGACATGAAAAAGGCCGGGGTTGTGCCCCGGCCTTTTCGCTTCTGTAGCGTGGGGACCTAGAAGTTGAAGCCCATGCCAACTGTGTAGACGAAGGCCGAGTCGTCGAAGTTGCTGTTGATGTCGTCGCTGTCCTCGAAGAACACCTGATACTCCGCCATGCCCATGATGAAGGTCGTCGGGTTGACGTAATACTTCAGGCCGAGTTCCGGGCTGACGATCCCGGTGCCCTCGACGTCGTCGCCGTAGACGACGCCGATATTGGCGCCCACGAAGGGACGCAGCTTGCCATCACCGAAGTGATAATCCAGCGCAAGGCGTGTCGAACCGATCCACGAGCTCGGACCATTGTCCGCCCAGGTCAGGTTCTGGCGCAGACCCCACATCAAATTGGGATTGATGTACTGGCCATAGGAGCCCGACAGGCCAAAGGAGCCGTTGTTGAAATCATTGTTGCTGCTGCCGGTGCCCGACAGCGTGAACTCCTGCGAACCGGCAACGGGGCCGACGCGCGGCGAGGTTGAGGACTGCGCAAAGGCAACCGTGGGGAGAAGGGCGAGCACGAGACCCGCTAGTACAAAACGACGCATGGGAAACTCCAAAGCCAGTCAATTGGACAGATGGGACACTGCGCCGGTCCGACAGGCTGTGTCCCTCACGCCACAAACTGGTTGCAGGACATGGGGTTCCGGATTTCTGTTGAGACGAGGGCTTTCGCCGCAGGGTGTGACCACACCGCCACGGTTGCGGAACGGGCTTCATTGCGGGGTCGTTTGATCAGAGCGGGCGCTGCGTCTCGCGCGCTATCCGATCAACGCGGTACTAACGTAGGAGTTTCCGATGGCGACTGATTTTCGCAAAGACATATCGTCGAAGAACGAAGGTGAAGGCAGCAAGTCTGCCGCCAAGGCCTACAACAAGGACCAGCAGGATTTCGTGAACAGCGGCAAGGTCGATGCCGCGGCGCAGGAAGCGCGCAAGGCTATCGACGGCGCTGAAAAGGATTCACTGAAGGCCGCCGAGGCCAAGGGCCGCGCGCATTCCCACGGCGAAGATCCTGCTCTTAACAAGAAGTCCGCGAAGCACTGATCGCCAAAACCGAAGGCTTGCAGCGCCATGGTGAGCGAATGCTCACCGTGGCGCTTCTGCGTCAGGAGGCTGGCGGCGGAAATTCGTCGGCGAAAGGAATGTTGCCGCGCCGAAGGCCGCGGCAGCTGTCCGCCAGTCTCGGACTTGCGGGATAGACCACGTCAGGCGACCGGCCGCGCATGTGAATGCCATACATTCCTTGCATCGCCACCGTCCCCAACTGGCCTAGCATTTCGGTGATGTGCGTGCAGCCATTGCCACGCGCCATGCGCTGGCGCGCCGCCTTGATCCAGCCGGGACCGATCTTGACGCCCACCAGAACGCTGTAGTCCGCCGGTGCGCTGTAGCAGAAACGCTGTGCGCCTTGCGGCATGGCAGCTTCGGCGCCGACAATTTCGAGGTCCGCATTCACGGTCAGGCGCAGCACCATGTCATGCACCGGCGTGTTCGCGGGCCGCACCTCGCCACCCGACACCACCAGGTCGAACGGCTTGATGTCGGTGATGCGGCCTTCGACGTCCATCAGTCCGTCGTCGCGTTCGAAACACTGCATGTCGAGCGTGCGGCGATGCACGCGCTGTCGGGCGACGGGTGGGCTCAGCTCACGGGACATGGGTGGCCTGCTTGTTCGGATGGTTTCCGAGGATTAGCGGCGGGAACGGGCGGACGCAAGCGGAGCGCCGTCGTCCGTGCGCGGCCCGCGATCCTCGAACACCGTGCGCACCGGTTCCTGCGCCGGATCGAAACCCAGTCCCTGCAGATGGGCCAGCATATGCGGCGGCACCGGCGCGGTGACGTCGATCGCCTCACGGTTGGGATAAAGCGGCACCACCACCCGCCGCGCATGCAGATGCAAGGGTTGGGTTGGCGCGACGCTGCGGTCGCCATAGATCGGGTCGCCCAGCACGGGGCAGCCGATATGCGCGCAATGAACGCGGATCTGATGCGTGCGCCCGGTCTCCGGCTGCAGTTCCAGCCAGCTCAGGCCGTTGTTGCTGCCGAGCAAGCGATAGCTGGTGGCAGCCGGCTGGCCGTCGGAATCGACCTTCATCCACCAGCCGCGAGCTTCCGTCGACCGCTTGGCAAGCGGCGCGTCGATGCGGCCTTCTGTCTCCGGCGGCGTGCCCACCACGACGGCCCAGTAGGTCTTGCCGACGCGGCCTCCGGCGAAGAGCTTGCCGAGTTTCGCCAGTGCCTTGCGATGGCGTCCAAGGACAAGGCAGCCGCTCGTGTCGCGATCCAGCCGATGCGCAAGACTTGGTATGCGTGGCAATCCAAACCGCAACCCGTCGAGATACTGCTCCAGATTCACGCCGCCCCGGGGTCCGGCATGTACCGGCAGTCCGGCAGGCTTGTCGAGGATCAGCATCAGGCCGTCGCGATAGAGAA
>CAXNFA010000016.1:0-10379 GCA_964201105.1 Alphaproteobacteria bacterium
CCAAGACCGCTGGCATCCACCATGGTCTCCTTCATGTCCTGCACGAGAAGCTGGATGGCGGGCGCCGACGGATCGACGACGAGGTCCGCCCGGCGGCGGAGAACGGGATGGCCCATGCGGGCGATCTTCAGGATGGCCATGCCAATCACTATGGGGATGGCCCGGCGGCGCGTAAAGACGTGACCACGGTCGCTTGAAGGACCGTCCCTTCCATGGGACATTCGGCGCCCGCCCGGGTTCGCCCCTGGAGACCCCTTTTGGACTCTGACATGAATACGGTGGCGCCGCCCGAGGGCGACGAGCGCCGCCTGCGTGGTTTCGCATTGGTCAGCGTGCTGGTCGCCCTGCTGCTGACCATGCTGCTGCAGGCACTGTTCCAGACCGTGCTGAATACCGCGCTGCCCAAGATCATCACCTCGCTGCAGGGGCTGGACCGCTACACCTGGGTGGTCACGGCCTATCCGCTGGCCATGGCGGTCTCAATCCCCGTCGCGGGCAAGTTGTCGGACCAGTTCGGCCGCCGCCGCTTCCTGCTGGCCGGCATCGTGCTGTTTACCGTGGGCTCCATCCTGGGTGGCCTGTCACAGAGCATGGACCAGCTGATTGCCAGCCGCACCGTGCAGGGCGTCGGCGCTGGCTTTGCCATGACACTGGTGATGATCGTGCTCGGCGACCTCTTCACGCCGAAGGAACGCGGCCGCTGGCAGGGCCTGTTCGGCGCCACCTTCACCGTGTCCAGCATCGTCGGACCTTCCCTTGGAGGGTGGCTGACCGACCACGGCCCGCTGATCGCCGGCTTTGTCGACGACGACACGCGCTGGCGCTGGGCCTTCTTCATCATCCCGCCGCTCGGCGCGCTCGCCTTCGCGGCCATTGCCGTCTACCTGCCGCAGCACCTGTCGAAACCGAGCGCCAGCGTCGCCGGCAAGTCGGCGCTGCAGCGCATCGATTTCGCCGGCATGTTCCTGCTCGGCGGCGCGACGATTTCGCTGCTGCTGGGCATGACCTGGGGCGGCGAGGCCTGGCATGGCTGGCGTTCGCCCGAGGTGATCATCGCGCTGCTGCTCGCCGTCGTGCTCGCCATCGCCTTTCTCTATGCCGAGCGGCTGGTGGCCGAGCCGCTGATTCCGCTGAGCCTGTTCAAGAATGCGACCTTCGCCGTCGATTCGGTGATCGCCGTGGTGATCGGCGCGTCGATGCTGACCGTCACCGTCTACATGCCGCTCTATCTGCAAAGCGTGCTGGGCCAGAGCGCGACCAATGCCGGCGCCGCCATCACGCCGATGACGGTCAGCTTCATCCTGGGCTCGATGCTGTGCGGCTACACCGTGTCGCGGCTGGGCCGCTACAAGCCGATGATGATCGCGTCGAGCCTGGTGATGCTGGCAGGCGCCCTGCTTCTCGCCACGATGACGCGCGAGACCAGCGTGGCGCGGTCGATCGTCAACATGGTCGTCGTCGGCCTGGGCATCGGCATGTTCTTCCCGATGCTGACGCTGGTGGCGCAGAACGCCTTGCCGCGCGAATTCCTTGGCGTCGGCACGGCGACCGTCACCTATTTCCGCTCGCTGGGCCAGGTGCTGGGCGTGGCGGTGGTCGGCCTGATCGTGTCGCTGACGCTGACGCATCGGCTGGGCGGCGCGGTGCCGGCGGATGTCCGCCACCTGCCGCCGGAACCGCTGGGCGCCGCGATTCTCAATGGCTTCTGGCTGCTGGTCGTGCTTGGCGTCGTGCTGCTGGTCTGCACGGTGCGGCTGAAGGACAACCCCCTGCTCAACCGCCGCGGCGGCGTGCCGGTGTCGTCCTAGCTGCGGACGGGCTTTACCGTCAGCAGCAACAACCCGCCCAGCGCCATCAGCACGATGATGATGCTCATGCCCCAGCGCTGGCTGGCGGTGGCGAGCGTCAGCCAGCCGACGAGCGCCGGGCCGATGAAGGACGACACCTTTCCCGACAGCGCAAACAGGCCGAACATCTCGCCGGTCAGCTGCGGCGGCGCGAGATGCGCCATCAGGCTGCGGCTCGCCGCCTGGGCCGGGCCGACGAAAATGCCAAGCGCGCTGCCCAGGATGTAGAACCACATCTTCGATTCGACCACGAGCAATCCGCCGCCGAGCAGCACCAGCGCCACAAGCGCGACCAGGATGGTGGTGCGTGCGCCGATGCGGTCGTCGATCCAGGCGAAGCCGGCGGCGCCAAGTCCTGCCGTCACGTTGAGGATGATGCCGAAGACCAGGATCTCCTCCAGCGCCATGCCGAAGGTGCCGGCGGCATAGATGCCGCCAAAGGCAAACAGCGTGTTGATGCCTTCGGTGTAGATCATGCGCGCGACCAGGAAGCGGAAGACAAGCGCGTGGCGGCGCGCCGCCGCGATGGTGCGCACCAGTTCGCGCAGGCCTTCGCGAATGGCGGTGGCCGCCGGCAGGCCCGTGCCCGGCCGGTCCGGCACCCAGAAGAAGAGCGGTAGAGAAAAGATGGCGAACCAGGCGGCGACCAGCAGCGCAGTGGCGCGCACGGGTTCGGCGCTCGCGGCGTCAAGGCCGAAGAGCGGCGGGTTGGGTTGCACCAGCAGCACCAGCGCGACCACAAGACAGACGAGGCCGCCGGCATAGCCGGTGCCCCAGGCCCAGCCGGAGACGCGGCCGATCTGGTCCTTCGCCGCGATGTCGGGCAGCAGCGCGTTGTAGAAGACCTGGGCCAGTTCAAACCCCATCGTGCCCAGCACCACCAGCACCATCGCCAGCGCGATGAAGGCCGGATCGGGCTGCACGAACCACATGCCGGCGGTGGCCAGGACGCAGAGCGCCGTGAAGGCGGCCACCCAGGGCAGGCGCCGCCCGCCCTTGTCGGCGATGGCGCCCAGAACGGGCCCCAGGATGGCAATGGCGAGGCCGGACAGGCTCGCCACCGTGCCCCACAACGCGGTGCCCAGTTCCACATCCTTCACCACGCCTCGGGCGAAATAGGCCGCGAAGACAAAGGTGACGATGACCGTCGTGTAGGAGGAATTGGCCCAGTCATAGAGGGCCCAGGCGATGATGGTGCGGCGGCGGGCCGGGCGGCCGTCCTGGATCATGGTTTTCCCCGTTTTCTGCAGGAAAGACCCTGCCAGAGGCCGGGAAACGGCGCTATCCCGACCGTTCTGTGGCAGAATCGCAACAGGGATCAGATTCCCGCGACAAACACTTTCCCGCCCGCGCCGCCCTGTGCTATGACCCGCGCTCCGCCGGGGCTGCGATCAGCCTGCGGATGCCTTCATCCATCGTGAAGACAGTCAGAAGACCAAGAAAGGGTTCGCGCTTGCTCGTCCAGGTTCGTGATAACAACGTTGACCAGGCTCTTCGTGCGCTGAAGAAGAAGATGCAGCGCGAAGGCATCTTCCGCGAGATGAAGCTGCGCAACCATTACGAAAAGCCGTCCGAGCGCAAGGCGCGGGAATCGGCCGAAGCCGTCCGTCGCGCCCGCAAGCTGGCGCGCAAGCGGGCCCAGCGCGAGCTCTAAGCCGCCCGCCCCGCGCACACGAATTCGAAAAGGCCGCCCAATGGGCGGCCTTTTTGTTTGTAATCTGCCCGTCATGGACCTGCGCCAGCTTCGCCACCTTGCCGCCGTCGTCGAGCACCGCAACCTCAGCCGCGCCGCCGCAGCGGTGAACATCTCCACTCCGGCGCTCAGCAAGAGCCTCGCCAAGCTGGAGGCCGAGGTCGGCGCCAGGCTGGTCGAGCGCGGCCCACGCGGCGTCACCCCCACCGTCTTCGGCCTGGCGCTCGCCCGCCATGCCCGGGTCATGGCGGCGGAAAACCAGCATGCCCTGCACGAGATCGAGGCCCTGCGCGGCGCGAAGCGCGGCCGCCTCGCCATTGGCGGCACCACCAGCGCCGGTAGCCAGCTTCTGGTCCGCGCGGTGGCCAGCCTGGTGCGTGAACGGCCGGGGCTGGAGGTTGCCGTGATCGGCGGCAAGCACCGCGAGCTCATGGCCTTGCTGCAGCAGGGCGATCTTGACCTGATGCTGACCGGCTTCGGCGGCGCGCCCGCGCCGGAAACGCTGGAAATTCCCCTCGCCTCCAGCCGCTATGCCGTGGTCGCGGGGCGTGCCCATGCGCTGGCCGGCCGCAGCGCCGTGCCGCTGGCCGACGCCGCCGCCTTTCCCTGGATCGTGCCGGACAATATCGGCGAGGCGATTCCGCAATGGCACGCCACCTTCTCCGACGCCGGAGCGACGCCGCCGGTGCCCGCGATCACCAGCGATTCCTATCTCTTCATCCTGGCCACCGTGGCGGACGGCGACTTCCTGGGCGTCGTGCCGGAAGACCTGGTCGCCAGCGCCCGCAACCGCGATGTCGTCGCCATCGACCTGGAGGGCGCCGCCTGGCCCCGCCGCGTGCGCGCCGTGGTGCGGGCACGCGGCACCCGCCCACCCGCGACCGAGGCGCTCATTGCCGAGCTCAAGCGGCTGGCGGCCGATTAAGCAGACCCCCAAAAAACTCGACCTCATGCTGAGGGCGATGCGGAGCATCGCGTCTCGAAGCATGGGCCGTCTGCCAGAGCGCGCGGCACACCCTTCGAGACGGCGCTGCGCGCCTCCTCAGGGTGAGGGAGAGGAGTAAGGCTCCAGGAAATTCAAAAGCCCCTGACTTGCATCAGGGGCTTTTGTTGGTGGGCTGCGCAGCTATTCGCTACTTCGCGATGTCTGCCGGTTCAGAGCGCCTTGGTGATGTCTTCCACCATCTTCTTGGCGTCGCCGAACAGCATCATCGTGTTGTCGCGGAAGAAAACTTCGTTCTCGACGCCGGCATAGCCCGCCGCCATCGAGCGCTTGACGAACAGCACTGTCTTGGCCCGTTCGACATCGAGAATCGGCATGCCGAAGATCGGGCTCGTGGGATCGGTCTTCGCCGCCGGGTTGGTGACGTCGTTGGCGCCGATGACAAAGGCGACATCGGCATTGGGGAAGTCGCTGTTGATCTCTTCGAGTTCGTGAACCTCGTCATAGGGCACGTTGGCTTCGGCCAGCAGCACGTTCATGTGGCCCGGCATGCGGCCCGCCACCGGATGAATCGCGTAGCTGACCTTGACGCCTTCTGCCTTCAACTTGTCGACCATTTCGCGCAGCGCATGCTGCGCCTGGGCGACGGCAAGGCCATAGCCCGGGACGATGATGACCGAGCCGGCATTCTTCATGATGAAGGCCGCGTCATCGGCCGAGCCGGCCTTGACCGGGCGCTCGTCCGCCTTGCCGCCCGCCTTGGCCGAAGCGGCATCGCCGCCGAAACCGCCAAGGATGACGCTGATGAACGAGCGGTTCATCGCCTTGCACATGATGTAGGACAGGATCGCGCCCGACGAACCCACCAGCGCGCCGGTGATGATGAGCGCGGTGTTTTCCAGCGTGAAGCCGATGCCCGCGGCGGCCCAGCCCGAATAGGAGTTCAGCATCGACACCACCACCGGCATGTCGGCGCCGCCGATCGGGATGATGATGAGGAAGCCGATGAGGAAGGCGAGCAGCGTCAGCGCCCAGAAGGCCGTCAGCGACTGTTCGGTGACGAAATAGACGCCGAGGCCGACGATGACGAGGCCAATCACCAGATTGAGCAGATGCTGGCCGGCGAAGGTGACCGGCTTGCCGCTGACCAGGCCTTGCAGCTTGGCGAAGGCGACCAGCGAACCCGAGAAGGTAATGGCGCCGATGGCGACGCCGAGCGACATTTCGATCAGGCTGGCGGCGTGGATGTTGCCCATCGTGCCGATGCCATAGCGTTCGGGCGAATAGAGCGCCGCGGCCGCCACCAGCACGGCGGCCAGGCCGACGAGGCTGTGGAAGGCGGCGACCAGCTGCGGCATCGCCGTCATCTGGATCTTGCGCGCCATCACGGTGCCGATGACGCCGCCAATCACCAGACCGGCAATGATCAGCTCGTAGCCAAGGATGGTGGGGTTCGCCAGCGTGGTCAGGACCGCGATGGTCATGCCCGCGATGCCGAACTGGTTGCCACGCTGCGCCGACAACGGCGACGACAGGCCGCGCAGCGCCATGATGAAGCAAATGCCCGAGATCAGATAGGCAAGCGCCGAAAGGTTTGCAGACACGGGCCGCTCCTTACTTCTTGCGCTTGAACATCGCCAGCATGCGCTGGGTGACGACAAAGCCGCCGAATATGTTGATCGCGGCCAGGATGATCGCGATAAAGCCGAAAATCTTCGACAGGTTGTATTCGGCGGGACCGGCGGCGATGAGCGCGCCGACGATGATCACGCTCGAGATCGCGTTGGTGACCGACATGAGCGGCGTGTGCAGCGCGGGTGTCACGCTCCAGACGACGTAATACCCGACAAAGATCGCCAGGACGAAAATCGCCAGGCGGAAGATGAACGGGTCGATTGCGGTGACATGCTCCATGCCCGGGCTCCCTATGCGGCCTTCGGCTTGAGGCTGGGATGAACGACGGCGCCGTCGCGCGTGAGCGCAACCGCCGTGACGATCTCGTCTTCCCAGTTGACCTTCACGGTCTTGCTGGCCTTGTCGATGACGAGGCCGAGGAAATTGACCAGGTTGCGGGCGTAAAGCTGGCTCGCATCGGTCGGCACGCGGCTGGGCACGTTGTAATGCCCGACCACCTTGACGCCATTGACATCGACCACTTCGCCCGGCTTCGACAATTCGCAATTGCCACCCTGCTCGACGGCAAGGTCGATGATGACAGAGCCCGGCTTCATGCTGCGCACGGTCTCGGCGCTGATGAGCCGGGGCGCCTGGCGGCCCGGGATCAGCGCGGTGCAGATGGCGATGTCCTGCTTCTTGAGCGTCTCGCGCACCAGTTCTTCCTGGCGGCGCTTGAAGTCCTCGCTCATTTCCTTGGCGTAGCCGCCGGAGGTCTCGGCGTTTTTCATCTCGTCGCTGTCGACCATGACGAACTTGCCGCCCAGGCTTTCGACCTGTTCCTTGGCCGCCATGCGCACGTCAGTGGCGCTGACCACGGCGCCCAGGCGCTTGGCGGTGGCAATCGCCTGCAGGCCGGCAACGCCAGCGCCCAGCACCATGACCTTGGCCGGGGCGATCGTGCCGGCGGCCGTCATCATCATCGGGAAGGCGCGGCCGAATTCGGCGGTCGCATCGAGCACGGCCTTGTAGCCGGCCAGGTTCGACTGCGAGGACAGCACGTCCATGCTCTGCGCGCGCGTGATGCGGGGCAGGAATTCCAGCGAAAAGGCAGTGATCTTGGCCGCCGCATAGGCATCGACCTGGGCGCGGTCGGCCGCCGGCGACAGCATGCCGATCAGGAGCGCGCCGGGCTTCATGCCGGCGATCTCGTCCTGTCCTTCGGCGGCGGTCATCGGCCGCTGCACCTTGAGCACGATGTCGGCGCTGCCGATCACCGAGCGGACATCGTCGACGACGGTGGCGCCCATCTCGCGATAGGCCGCGTCGGGAATCATCGATCCCCAGCCGGCATCCTTTTCGACGATCATCTCGCAGCCAAGCGCGATCAGGCGCTTCACGCTATCCGGGGTCGCCGCCACCCGCTTTTCATGCGGACGGCGTTCCTTCAGCACCACGACTTTCATGCGCTGGGCGCTCTCATTTCATAAGGAAAGGAAACAGCAGCGGGGAACCCGCTGCCGCGGGCCTAGTAGACGAAGAGGGCCAGGCCAGCCACGACGAGAATGGCGCCGCCGCCGACCCAGATGGTCAGGCGGACGAAATTCGCCCAGGTGTCCTTGTGTTGCTGGATATCCATGGTTCCGGGTTCGTGGGCCATTGGCAGGCGTCCCCCAAAAAAAGGCTCGTTATTGCGGCGGCACTATATCAAAGAATTCTTCCGGCACGAGGTCGCAAAAACAGAAGTCAGGCGACGTCCGGCCCGGGGGCCTGCAGGGCGGCCAGCGCCGCCTCGCCCGCCTTGGTCGGCACCCAGATGCCACCCGGGCCATGCGCCCAGCCGCGCTCGCGGATCAGGCCGGCCTGGGCCAGTTCCTGGATGGCACGGGGGTTGTTGTAGCTGCGGTTGAGCATCGCCTCGGCAATGCCACGCACCGGCTTCGCCATGGCGCACAGCCGTTCAAGAATCTCGTGGTGGACGGATTGGGGCTGCAGAACAAAAGGCGTCATGGGCAGGGCTTTGTCTCAGGCGGTCTTTTCGGCCGCTTCCAGTTCGTCGATGAAGCCCGCGATGACGGACAGGCCCCTGGACCAGAAGGCAGGGTCGCCGGCATCGAGGCCGAAGGGGGCGAGGAGTTCCTTGTGCCGCAGCGTGCCACCGGCGCGCAGCATGGCGAAATACTTCTCCTGAAAGCCCTTCTCCGCCCCCTGATACACCGCATAGAGCGCATTCACCAGACAGTCGCCGAAGGCATAGGCATAGACATAGAAGGGCGAATGGATGAAGTGGGGGATGTAGCTCCAGTAGGTCGCGTAGTCCGGCGTGAAGTGGAAGGCCGGGCCCAGGCTTTCGGTCTGCACCGCCAGCCAGATCTCGCCGATCCGCTCCGCCGTCAGCTCGCCCTGGCGCCGCTCGGCATGGATGCGGCGCTCGAATTCATAGAAGGCGATCTGGCGGACCACCGTGTTGAGCATGTCCTCCACCTTGGCGGCGAGCAGCATGCGGCGGCGGGCGGGATCGCTCTCGCGGCTGAGCAGCGCGCGGAAGGCCAGCTGTTCACCGAAGACGGACGCGGTTTCGGCCAGCGTCAGCGGCGTGTCGGCAAGCAGCGCGCCCTGTGGCGCGGCAAGCAGCTGGTGCACGCCATGGCCAAGTTCATGCGCCAGCGTCATCACGTCGCGCGCCTTGCCCTGGTAATTCAGCAGCAGGTAAGGATGCGCGCTGGGCACGGTGGGATGGGCAAAGGCGCCGCCCGCCTTGCCCGGCCGCATCGCCGCGTCGATCCAGGCATTGTCGAAGAAGCGCCGGCCCAATGCCGCGAGGTCGGGCGAAAACTGGCCATAGGCTTCCAGCACCAGATCGCGTGCGTCAGTCCACGGAATGATACGGTCATCGGCGCTGGGCAGCGGCGCGTTGCGGTCCCAGTGTTCGAGCTTTTCAAGGCCAAGCCACTTCGCCTTCAGCGCGTAATATCGGTGCGACAGCTGCGGGAAAGCGGCGCGTACCGCATCGGTCAGTGCATCGACCACCTCGGGCTCGACCTGGTTGGACAGGTGGCGCGCCGACCACGGCTGCGGATAGGCGCGCCAGCGATCCTCGATTTCCTTGTCCTTGGCGAGCGTGTTGGTGACGAGCGAAAAGATGCGCGCATTGTCGGCAAACACCTTGCCCAGTGCTTTCGCAGCAGCCTCGCGCTTTCCACGGTCGATGTCGGACAGGCGATGCAGCGCTTCTTCAAGGCCAAGATCTTCGCTGCCCACCGGCACGCGTAGTGCGGCGAGCGTCTCGTCATAGAGGCGGTTCCAGGCCGAGGCGCCGGTGACGCGCTTTTCCAGCAGCATCTTTTCCAGCTCGTCGGACAGCTGGTGCGCGCGATACATGCGCACGTCGCGCAGCCAGGACGCATAATGCGCGGCCGCCGGCGCCTTCAACTGCGCGTCGAGCACGTCATCCGGCAGGCGGTTGATTTCCAGCCCGAAGAACAGCAGGTCGCCGGAAATGTCGGTGAGCTTCTCCTCGATATCCTGGGCGAAGCGGGCGACGGCCGGGTCGATCAGGTTGGCCGCGCGCTTCAGCTGCGCATAGGAGCCGATGCGCCCGAGGCGATCCTGGATCGCCTCGAAGATCGCGATGGCGGCGCCCAGCGCGGCCCCTTCCAGCGTGGCGAGCTTGCCTTGGTAGCGCGCCGCAAAGGCCTTCGATTCCTTGGCCGCGGCCGTGATGTCGTCCTGCAGCGCCGGCGCATCGATCGCCGGATAGAGGTCGTCGAGATTCCATTCGGGCAGCTTGCCCACATCGACGGCGGCTTCGGTCATGGCTGCCTCACGCTAGAAGGAAATTGCCGCGCGCCCGCGCCACCGGCTTGCGGCGGTCTTCCTGCCAGGCATCGACACGCACATTGGCGATGCGGCGGCCCTGGCGTTCGACGGTGCAGCGCGCCCAGGTGTCGACGAGACGGCCGAGGCGCAGGAAATCGAAGGTCATGCCGATCGTCTTCGGCGCCGCCAGCGGTTCGGTTTCCCACAGCAGATGCAGGATGGCGCTGCTTTCCAGCAGGGCGCCGAACACGCCGCCATGCAGCGACGGCACGGTCGGGTTGCCGACAATATGCGGCTGATAGGGCATGTGGCAGATCAGGCCATCTTCATCGACCTCCAGTGCCAGGCCGATGAAACGCGCATAGGGAATGATCTCACTGAGCCGGTGTGGCGCGCCTTCGGCCTTGGCGGCGCGGATCGCGGCCTGGATGTCGATCACGGCGTCATCCCCGGAGGCAGGGCG
>CAXNFA010000017.1:0-10295 GCA_964201105.1 Alphaproteobacteria bacterium
GCTGTGCACCACCCGGCGACAGGTCGATGATCGCGAGCCGCCGGTGGCCGAGCACGACACCATCGTCGGCCCAGATGCCGTCGCCGTCTGGTCCGCGATGGGTCAGGTAACCGTTCATGCGCAGCACATCAGCGCGCATCCGTTCGGGCGCGAGGTGAATCGACACCGCGCCTGCAATCCCGCACATCGCTTCAGGCTTTCGTGAGGAAGGCGGTCAGGCCGGCGGCCTGGCTTGGCAGGATCGAACCCAGCATGTCGAACAGCGCGCGGCCCGGCGCCGTGTCCAGCAGAGCGTTCAGGCGCATGTGCGGGGTAAAGAAGCCCTCGCGGCGGATCGACATGGTCTTGAATCCGGCGTCACGTGCGCGCGCTTGCAGGCTGTCCGCCGTGTAAAACTGAACGTGGTCGGTGGTGCGGGCAATGCTCGGCTGCAGCACGCCGTTGCGGAGCTGCGCCATCGTGCAGCCCTCGTTGGGCACGCCCAGGATCAGCAGGCCGCCGGGGCGCAGGACACGCGCCAGCTCGCGCAAGGCGACGTCGTCTTCGCGAATGTGTTCGATGACATGGTTGCAGAGAACCAGGTCATAGGTTTCATCCGGCAGTGGACAGGCCAGCAGTGAGGCGAGATACAGGCCGCTCAGGCCTTCAAGTTTCGCCGCCGTGTTGATGCGCGTGCCATTGTAGTCGCAACCGAAGAGCGACACGCTGCGGTTCATCTTCTGGATGATGCCGCGCAAGCCGACGAGATTGATTCCGTCGCCGCAGCCCGCATCCAGCATGCGCAAGGGCTCGTGGCCGCGATAGTTGGCAGACCATGTCGCAATCGCAGCGCCAAAGGCGGCCCAGCGGCCTTCCACCAGCTTGCGGCCGGCGGGCGTGCCCATCTGGTCGGCGAACTGGTCGGAGACATACCAGGGGTTGCCGGCGGCAACCTGGCGGCCCGGATCGTGCGACGTGCTCATGCCGCTTTCTCCAGCAGGCGGGCATAGGCTGTGCGCTTGGCGGCCGATGCGGCTTCAAGGCTGTGGCGCTGCACCGCCAGCGCATGCGCGCCGTTGCCCAGCCGCTCGGCTAGTTCGGGATTGTCGAGGATCCGCGTGACTACGGTAAGAAGGCCATCGATGTCGCCCTCTCCCACCAAATAGCCCGTTTCTCCGTCGATAACGACCTCTGAGTGCCAGTCTACGGCATAGGCGACTACAGGCCGACCCGCGGCACAGGCTTCGATCAAACTGAATCCGCCCATCAAGCAAAGGGAGAGTGTCGAGCAACGGCGGAGAGCAAACACGTCCTGTTGAGACAAAGTACCGAGGAAGACAAGTTGACGCCGAAGGACCGGGTCGGCAGCTTGCAGGGCCCGGAGCCGGGCTTCCTCCGGGCCATGCCCTGCCATTGCGACGCAAACATCGGGACGATCTGCCAGCAGGCGTGTAAGCGCCAGAATGTCGTCGACGTAATTCTCACGCGACAGGCGCCCGGCAAAACTCAAGACTTGGCGGCCTTCCAGCTGCCTCAGCGCTTCGCCGCCTTGTGCGTTCTGCACCTCGTCTAGATCGACGCCATGCGGAATGACGGCGAGCCGTGCCGGATCGACGCCTGCACGGGACGCCTTGATGACAAGATGGCTGCGGATAGGCATGACCAGATTGGCGCGCTTCAACACAAAGGCCTCAACCCGTCTTGCCAGTACGCGAGAGCCCAGCGGTGCCTGAGTGCCGCGCTGACCGCTTATCTCGGCCATTTTGTCGTAGTCGGCGTGGATCGAAACGGCGAGGGGAACATGGGTCAGGCGGGAAAGCAGAAGGCCCCAAGGGCCGGAGAAGCCCGGATCCCAGGCGCGGATGGCAACTACCCCGTGCCGACGAATCGCAAGCAGCGCCCGGATCAGGAACAGTGCGATGGCGCTCAGGACGAGATGCCCCCAAACCTTGCTTTGTTCGAGCACGGTCCATCCAGTGGGAAAGCTCAGGGCGTGCGAACTGTCACTGGGAAACCAGAACAAGAGGTTGGCCGTAAAGCCGTCAGTCGGCGGGCTCTCTGTATCGAACAGCTTGCCGAAGCTGCCATACTTCTGAAGGATCTGGCTGGTTGATGAACCACCCGACAGATGCAACAAGGCACCACGTGTTGGCGCCTTGTAGCGCAGATACCCAAGCAGGCCCGCAATCAGCACCGCGCACATCAGCGGAATGGCCACGACGATGTCGATGGCCAGCCACAGGATGCGCAACAGGAGCCGCATTGCGCCTGCCTTCAGCCGACGGCCGATTTGACGGCGGCGACGATACGGTCTTGCGTCACCATGTCGAGATAGGGGTGCATGGGCAGGCTCAGCACTTCGCCGGCCAGCTTCTCCGACGTCGGGCAGCCACCTGGCGCGACGGGAAAGTGGCGATAGGCGGTCTGCTGGTGCAGTGGGCGCGGGTAATAGATCGCGGTCGGAATGCCCTCGGCCTTGAGGGCTGCCGCTACCTTGTCGCGGTGCGGCAGGCGCAGCGTGTATTGCGCCCAGACCGAGGTAAAGTTGTCGCCCACTTCCGGCACAGTGACCGTGCCCCGCAGCAGGTCGTTGTAGCGCTTGCCAACACGCTGACGGGCCGCGATCTCGTCTTCGAATATGGCAAGCTTCTCGAGCAGGATCGCGGCCTGGATCGTGTCAAGGCGGCCATTCATGCCGATGCGGACATTATCGTATTTGTCGCTGCCCTGGCCATGCACGCGCAGCGACTTCATGATGTCGTTTAGGCCATCGTCATCGGTGAAGATGGCGCCGCCGTCGCCATAGCAGCCAAGCGGCTTGGCCGGGAAGAAGCTGGTGCCGGCAACGCGGCCCATCGAACCGGTTCGCTTGTTGCCCTGTGTCGCACCGAAGCTTTGTGCCGCGTCGGCAAGAACCCAGAGATTCTTAGCTTTGGCGACCGCGTCGATCGCGGTGTAGTCGGCAGGCTGACCGAAGAGGTCGACTGGTATGATGCCTTTGGGCGTGAGGCCTTTCGGCACCGCTTCGACGGCGCGCTGCAGGCTTTTCACGTCCATGTTGAAGGAGCCGGCCTCGACATCGACGAAGATCGGCGTGGCGCCGACCAGCGCCACCACTTCCGCCGTGGCCGCGAAGGTGAAGGTGGGCACGAAGACCGCATCGCCCGGACCCACGCCCAATGCCATCAGCGGCAGGCTCAAGGCGTCTGTGCCGCTGGCGCAGGAGACGACATGCTTCACACCGGCGAAGCGTGCGAGCTGCTCTTCCAGCGTCTTCACCTCGGGCCCCATGATGTATTTGCCATGCGCGAGCACGCGCTTGACTGCGGCTTCGACCTTATCGCCGATGCGCCGCTGCTGGGCGCCGAGGTCGATGAACTCGACCGGGACGGGGGCGGATTTAACGGGACTGGCGGTCATCGATCAGCTCCAGATTGCCTTGCGTGTTCACGCGGTAGCGTTCGCCCGAGCGCGGGCAGGTGAGTGTGTCGTCGAGTTTCTCGCCCGACCGCGACATCCAGCCGATGCGGCGGGCGGGCACGCCCGCCATCATTGCATGGTCAGGCACGTCCTTGGTCACAACAGCGCCCGCTGCGATGAAGCAGTAGGAGCCCAGCGTGGTGCCGCAGACGATGGTCGCGTTGGCGCCGATGCTGGCTCCCCGTTTCACCAGGGTGTTGCGGAACTCGTCCTTGCGCTCGATCTCCGCGCGCGGGTTCATCACATTGGTGAACACCATGCTGGGGCCGCAGAAGACACCGTCTTCCAGCGTTACACCCTTGTAGATGCTCACGTTGTTCTGAATCTTGCAGCGATCGCCGATCGTCACATCAGGCCCGGCCACGACATTCTGGCCCAGCGAACAGTTCTTGCCGATCTTCGTGCGCGACAGGACATGGCTGAAATGCCAGATGCGCGTGCCAGCACCGACCTCGGCGCCATCATCGACATAGGCCGATTCGTGAATGACGGAACCAGCGGTTTTCGAAGTGGACTTCGTCTCGCTCAGCTTGACCGGGCGACGCAGCTCCATCGACTTCTGCGAGGCGTGCAGCACGCGCAGCACGCGCAGGCCTTCCTCGCCATCGGTGCGCGGCGTCTCGCCCGAGACGATGCAGTCGATGAAATGCTGGCATTCCACCTTCAGCGGTTCGGCTGTTTCCAGCACCACTGGCTTCGCCTCAACCGCCTTCGCCTCAGGCCGACCATCCTTCCAGGACACCTGCTGCGGGTAGAGCAACAGCTTGCGCTCCCAGGGCTGGCTGTCATCAAACACCGCCATGGCGTGGTCGGCGATCACGACCAACTTCTGTTCCTTGAACGGGTGGAGCCAGGAAACGAAGACATGCGCTTCCTGTCCGCCGGCGAAGGACAGGTGGGTCGTGGTGACGTCGGCGATGTCCTTGTGCAAGTAGTTGGCGCCCACCGTCGTGATCTCGGTCGGCTCGGCCCCCATCAGGCCCAGAATCATCGAGATGTCGTGCGGCGCGAAGCTCCACAGGATGTTCTCTTCCTGGCGGACCTTCCCGAAATTCAGACGGTTCGAATAGACGTATTGGACGCGGCCGAGTTCGCCGTCTTTCACCATAGCCTTCAGCTTCAGGAAGGCCGGGTGATACTGCAGCAGATGACCGACCATCAGGGTGCGCCGCGCCGTCCGGGCCAGTGCGCAGAGTTCGACGGCATCGGCCGGATCAAGCGCCAGCGGCTTTTCGACGAAGACATGCTTGCCGGCATTCAGCGCGTCCCGGGCCATCTGCGCATGCAAAGCGGCCGGGGCAGCGATCACCACGCCGACGATCTCGTTATCGGCAAGGACCTCTGCCCAGCTCTTGGCCGGGACGCCGTATTGTTCGGCCATTGCCTTGGCCAGGGCAGGATTGGCATCGCAACAGGCGGATAGCGCGCCCAGAGCATGCATGTTACGCACAAGATTCTTGCCCCAATAGCCGCAGCCGGCCACGGCAAGGCGGGGGGGTGCCGTCATCGTCATCGCAAATTTATCTTTTGAATCAAGGGGAAGGCCGAAAGCCCAGGGCTCTGTGCAGCGCGGCCCATGCTACCGCCCGCCCGGTGTGATCACCAGTCCAGACGGCAGGACGATATTGGCACAGATGCTTGACCGACGAAAGATGCCGCGGCCGTCCCAGCAGGTGGGAAGGGTCGGGGGAAAGACAAGCCATATGCGATTTCTTTTTCATCGGTCACAAACCCGCCACAGTCGTGGCGTGATCGCGCCGCGATCATTGCCTTTAAGCACAAACCTAAGCTGGGGACAGCGGGTTCCGCCAGCATTTGTCTCGCTTCCCATTGACAAGAAATGCGCCGCACCGCTAGTGCAGGCGCTCTCAACACGGCGCCCCACACAATGTTTCCAGCAAATCCGAGAATTTCGATCGTTGGCCTTGGCTATGTGGGCCTGCCCCTCGCGGTGGCCCTCGCCCGCAAATATGCGGTCCTCGGCTTCGACATCAGCGCGCCGCGCATCGCGGAACTGCGTGCTGGCAAGGACAGTACCGGCGAGGTCGAGCCCGAGAAGCTGAAGGCCTCGAGCCTGAAGGTTTCGAGCAACGGCGACGAGATGAGGGGCAGCGATGTCTTCATCGTCACCGTGCCCACGCCCGTCGACGAAAACAACCAGCCGGATCTCAGCCCTGTCCGCTCGGCCTGCCGCAGCGTCGGCAAGCAGCTGGGCAAGGGCGCTGTCGTCGTCTTCGAAAGCACGGTCTATCCGGGCGTGACGGAAGACATCTGCGGGCCGGACCTGGAAGCCGCCTCGGGCCTGAAGTGCGGCGTCGACTTCTTCCTCGGTTACTCGCCGGAGCGCATCAACCCCGGCGACCGGGAACACACGGTCGATCGCATTACCAAGGTCATCGCCGGCCAGACCGCGGCCGTGACCGACCTGCTTGCGCAGATCTACGGATCCGTCACCAGCGGCGGCGTGTTCCGCGCCCGCGACATCAAGACGGCCGAAGCCGCCAAGGTGATCGAGAATGCCCAGCGGGACATCAATATCGCCTTCATCAACGAAGTGACGATGATCTTCCACAAGCTCGGCATGTCGGTCTACGACGTGCTCGATGCAGCGAAGACGAAGTGGAACTTCCTCGACTTCCGACCGGGCCTTGTCGGGGGTCACTGCATTGGCGTCGATCCCTATTATCTGGCGGCAAAGTCGCTGGAACTTGGCCACCATCCCGACGTCATCCTCGCGGGCCGGCGCATCAACGATGGCATGGGCGGCTACATCGCCGATGAAATCGTTTCCACCCTTGGCGGGGTGAAGGGCCGTGTGCTGATGCTCGGTCTGACCTTCAAGGAAAATGTGCCGGACTTGCGCAACACAAAGGTCGTCGATGTAATCGAAGGCTTCCGCAAACATGGCTATGCGGTTGACGTGCACGATCCCATGGCGGACCCGGAAGAAGCGGTCGCGCACTACGGCGTCACGCTGATCTCCGAACTGCCCAAGTCGGGTCCTTACGCGGCGATCGTGGGTGCGGTCGCGCATGACGACTACAAGTCGTTGACGGGCGCGGACCTGGCGAAGCTACTGGCGCCGAATGGTGTCGTGGCGGATATCAAGGGCATCTGGCGCGGCCAGTCTTTCCCTGCCAGCATTCGCCGCTGGGATCTCTGATCCCTTCTAGCTGCGGCTGTCCTCGATCCGGGCGAAGCGCCAGGTCGTCCGCCCGGTGCCCTTGTCCAGTGGCACGGTCACCACGATCTGCTGGCTGCGTCGTGCCTCGCGGCCGTGACCCATATAGATGCTGTCCTCCAGCTGCGGCTGGCCGTCCAGCGCCTCGAAGGACCAGCCAGCGCCCGAAGGCAGCGCAAGGAGGATTTCGTTGCCGTTGCGGATCGGCGATGCCTTGACCAGCGGATGCAGGTGAAAGCGCAACACGGCATTCTGCGCCATGGGCAGTTGCCCATCAGGCTTCGCCGCATCGAGCGTGTCTTCGCCGACAAGTTCATAGCCATCGCGGGCCAGATGCAGGCGTCGGCGGTGGGCCACGCCGAAGCGATTGGCATAGCCGTCGCTCCGCGCCTCGACCCAGTAGCTGTCGGTGGCCACACCGCGCAGCGACGCCTCGCTGCTGGCGTTGCGTGGTGGCGTGCCTGAGGCGCTGCGGTCATCGATGACCAGCGTGGAATGAGCTGCGGTCGCGCGACTCGCCTTCAGCCAGTTTTCGTCCTCGCCCGGCCATGGGCCGCAATTGACCACGACGCGGTCGCGCCCGATCGACAGCTCCAACGCAAGCGGGCTGGCATAAGCAGAGCGCGCCCGCGCGTCCTGTGGCCCGCTGTCTAGGATGACAAGGCTGCGTCCCGCACTCAATCTCTCGAAGCCGAAGTAAGGCGCGCTGTTCGATGGCTTGCTTTCCGCATCGCTCAGACGCAGCAGGGTTTCCACGTCGCCTTTGCTGCCCTCGTCGCCGCCATGAAACACGGCGAAGCCGCCATCGCCATGGCGCAGCATGCGCAGCGTCGGCGCGACGCGGTCGATCGCGCCAATCACCGCGGCGGGAACATCGACGCGGTGTACGGCAAGCGCTGCCCGCAGGCAGACAAGAATCTCGAAGGCGCGCAACAGAGCCAGCGGGTTGCGACTCACATGTCCGCCATCGGGAAGGATCTGCGCGTCAATCTCAAGCAGCAGCGCCGCCTGCGCGCGCTGGATGCCACGGCGACGCCCGCTCACGAAGATGGCGACAATCAGCAATGCTGCCATCGCTTCGAGCCGCGTCAGGCCGGGAGATGCACGCCGGGCCGCGGTCGCCAGATGGCGCGACTGGCGATGAAGGCTCGTCAGGAAATCCTGGCGGAACAAGGGATCGGCGTCGGTCAACAGGAAGTCGGCACTGCACAGCCAGGACCACAGCCGCCGGCTCAGGATGTCTGTACGCCAGGTGAAGGGATCCCAGTTTCGGTGGCGCAGGGTCCAGTTGCGGATCAGGTCGCGCGCCGTCTTGCGTGCGGTTGGACTGGTGGCGGCAGCGCGAAAATCCCGCAGCCAGGCGAAGCCGTGCAGCGCGACGGCGAAGTCTAGGCTGGGCGGCGCGAGATCCCAGGGCGCGCGGTTGGTGGACTGCAGCCGCTGGCCGACGAGCTCAAACTGGCCCTGGAACAATGCGTTGGCACGCTCGGCCTCGCCGGGGATCGGGTCGCGGGGTGTTGCGACCGGGGTTCGCGGGCGGCCGCTGTCGAGCCACAGGCGATAAAGGCCGGAGGTGTAGAAGCGCTCGGTCAATCCGCGCGGCTGACGCGACAGAATGGTGGCCGGCGCTCCCGCCGGAGGCGGGGCGGGCAGTGTCACTGGCCGGACCGCAGGGCTGCGATGTTGCGACCGTATTGCGCGGCGCCGCCAGCGAAGGTGGCAGTGCCGGCGACAAGTACGTCGGCACCCGCTGCGATGACGCCCGGCGCAGTCTTGACGGTGATGCCGCCATCGACCTCCAGATCGATGGCGCGGCCGCTGGCGTCGATCCGCTGCCGGATGGCGCGGATCTTGGCGATCTGGCTGTCGATGAAGCTTTGTCCGCCGAAGCCCGGATTGACGCTCATGACCAGGATCAGGTCGACGCTGTCGATCAGGTTGTCGATCGCCTCCGCCGGTGTGCCGGGGTTGAGGGCGATGCCGGGTTTGCAGCCGAGCGAGCGGATCAATTGCACGGTGCGGTGCACATGCGGTCCCGCCTCGGGATGCACCGTGATGATGTTGGCGCCCGCCTCGGCGAAGCCCGCGACAAAGGCATCGACGGGCGAGATCATCAGATGGACATCGAAGGGTAGACTGGTGTGCGGGCGCAGGGCTTTCACCACGCCGGCGCCGATGGTCAGGTTCGGCACGAAATGGCCGTCCATCACATCGATGTGGATGTAGTCGGCGCCGCCGGCCTCCACGGCACGAATTTCCTCACCCAGGCGAGAAAAGTCGGCGGCAAGGATCGACGGGGCAATCCGGACGGCCTGTTGCATGCGACCCTTCCTAACAAAGACGCGAATCGCCCGCAAGCCGCGGGGTCATATTCAATCAGTTCCGCACGAAGCGCGCGGCAAAGAAGCCGTCCATGCCCCCTTGTTCCGCCAGATGGCAAGGCAATGTGCGCAGGTCGCCGCGGGAATCGAGGCAGGGCAGGCCGTCCACGACGTCCGCCGTCACTGGCATGCGCTGGAATTGCATCCCCATGCGCCGCAGGAAGGCGTCGGCCTGCCGCTCGCCTTCCTCGGGTTGCAGCGAGCAGACGGCATAGACGAGCACACCGCCCGGCGCCACCATTTCGGCGGCAGCGTCGAGCAGGCTGGCCTGCAGGTCGCAAAGGGCCTGGATCTGGGTCGCGGATTTCGCCCAGGCAATATCGGGGTGGCGGCGGATGGTGCCGGTGGCAGAGCAAGGGGCGTCGAGCAAGACGCCATCCACGGGCGCGGCGGGTTTCCAGCGGCGGGCGTCCGTTGCATGACACGTGGCGGACAGCTGCAGCCGCGCCAGGTTCTCGCGAACGATGGATAACCGATCCGCCGCGATATCGATGGCGGTCACCACATGGCCCGCGGCCGCCAACTGCGCGGTCTTGCCGCCGGGTGCAGCGCAGAGATCGACCACACTGGCGTTGAGGCCGCGCCCCTGACGGGCAAGCCCGTCAAGCAACAGGCGAGCGGGCAAGGCAGCGGCCATGTCCTGCACCCACCAGGCGCCGTCCGCAAAGCCCGGCAGCGCCTCGATCCGCCCCGCGCCGCGCAGGCGCAGTGATCCCGTGGGCATCACGTCTGCATTCAGTGCCGCCTGCCAGGTGTCACGGCGGGACTCATCCTTCAGGCTGAGATCGAGCGGCGGCTCCGCCGCGTGTGAGACGGCGATGGCCTGGGCCGTCGCCTCGCCATAGGCCGACACCCAGGACTGCCACAGCCAGCGCGGCACATTGATCGCCGGGTCATTGGCAAAGACGGTCAGAGCGGCGCGCTCGCGCACCACGCGGCGCAACACGGCGTTGACCAGCGGGGCAAAGCGGCCTGGCTCCGTGCTCGCAAGATCCACTGTGGTGTCCACGGCGGCGTGCGGCTGGGTTTCGAGGAACAGTATCTGGGCGACGCCCAGGCGCAGCAGGTCGTGGACTCGCGCGGCAGCGCGCGGCAGCGGGCGTTGCAGGCAGGTTTTCAGCAGCGCGTCGATCTGGCCGCGCCGGCGCAGCGTCGTCAGGACCAGAAGATGGGCGAAACCCTGGTCGCGCGGGTCGAGTGCGGCGGTCAGGGGCGCCAGCGCTTCGGCGGGGCCCATGCCCCGCTCGACCATGCCGAGCGCTTCCAGCGCGGCG
>CAXNFA010000018.1:0-10192 GCA_964201105.1 Alphaproteobacteria bacterium
CCTGTCGCTGGGTTTCTCGGACGGTGCCGTGCTGCTGAGCGGCGCTGTACTCGCCTTTTTCGCCTTCATCGGCTTCGAGAACACAGTCAATGTCGCCGAAGAGGTGCAGGATGCGCGGCGCACCCTGCCGCGCGCCATTTTCCTGACCCTGGTCATCACGACGGGCCTCTATCTCTCGGTTGCGCTGGTCGCAACCCTTGGGGCACCTGCCGCCGAACTGGCGCGAAGCGATGCGCCGCTCGTCTTTCTCTACCAGCGATTTACCGGCGACAGCGGCACCGTGATGTCGGCCATTGCCCTGCTCGCAGTGGTCAACGGTGCGCTGATCCAGATCGTGATGGCAGCGCGCGTCCTATACGGACTGAGCCGCAACGGCCAGGCGCCCGCCGTCTTCGGCCGGGTCGCTGCCCGGACGCAGACACCCGTCATTGCCACCGTGAGCGTGACGCTGCTGGTGGCAGCGGCGGCGCTGCTGTTTCCGGTCGTCGCACTGGCCCGCTTCACCAGCCTGACCGTTCTGATTGTCTTCGTGCTTGTGAATATGGCGCTGGTGGCGATCAAGCGGCGGGAACGCGCGGTGAAGCGGGAAGGACTGTCCTTCCCGCTCTGGGTGCCCCTCGCCGGCGGCGTGACAAGTGCAGGCCTCGCCTTTTTTGAGCTGGCGACACTGGTCGGTTTCCGCTGAAGCGGCTGGCGGATCGGCAAGCAGGCCGGCAAGCGCCACCCCACCAGCGATCCGCCGCTACGGCATTTTCAGAGCTGAATCTCGAAGACCACCCCGAAACGCTTCTGCAGGTCGCGCTTGCTGAGGTCGCCCCCGGCGGCCTCGCCGTCGACGACATTCTTCAGGTTGGCGGTGGTCTCGTCGGTCAGGATGACGATGACATTGGTCTGCGGCTCCAGCGCAAAGGGGAATTCATGCCAGGTGCCGATGTTCATCACGAAGCCGGCCGAGCCGTCGAAGTGGAAGGCCTGCACATTGCTCAGGTCCGGCACTTCGGGCGCGCTGGCGTCCCAGCTGCCATCCGGGAGGCGGCAGGTCGGCAGGCCGAGCACCGCCACGAAGGGCTTGCCCATTAGCGGGATGAAGGTCTGGGTATGCTTGTTGTGATACTCCATCCAGCGCACCTGCATGGGGCGCGGGTTCATCACCGCCAGCGACAGGTTGGTATCGTCCGTCGACTTGAAGGGCGCAGGCCGCGAGGTAACAACCGCCTGGCCGTAATAGTTCGACCCCGTGTTGCCCTCTTCCGCCTGCTTGGGCGGAATGCCGATGATATGGCCATAGCCGGCCACCGACTCCGGCGTGGCTTTCTTCGGCTTCAGGATACGGCGTTCGAGCTGGCTCTCGACAATGGCCATGGCAATTCCTCGGGTCTGGCGATGTGGGTTGTCCCATTATGGCAGAGCCCATCCGGGCCGCCTAGAAGAGCATGCCGTTCCCGCCGCAGTCCCGCTATCCCTAGGCCGCATTGCTGGCATTGCCCCAATGGGTTGGCTATCATGGCACAGCGGACCGGCGGCCCTTGATGCCGGTTGCGCCGCCCTTGCCGTCTCGGCGTCAGGGCCAGGGGATCATGCCGGCCCGTCAGTCGGGACCGGCAGAATTGGGACTTGCGAGTCACACGTGCGAAGCAAGCGGCGGTACCGCCGAATCAGCATCTGCCTGAACCGGCCCGGCCATGACCGTCGCTGATCAGGGCAGCACGCCCGCCCTTCCCGACAGCGCGCCGGCGGAGGCGCCGGTCTCGCGCGTCCTGCCCATCACCGCCCGCGCCCTGCTGTGGAAGCTGATCTTCCTGTATCTGGAAGGCTCGGGCGCGGCGGTGGTCGTGACCTTCTTCCTGGTCCTCGTCGGACTCGAGTTCTCACTCTACCAGTGGATGTTGATCTGGGGCGTGGCCTTCGTGGTCTTCCCCTCCTATGTCGTCATCGACGTCTTCGTCATCCGGCGGCATTACAAGCCGGTCGGCGATGCGCTGCGACGCATTGAACAGCAGAGCAATCCGTCGAGCGAGGACGTGTCGCGCGCCATCGTGCGCGCCTTGAACCTGCCTTATCTGTCCTTCATCCGCGTGACCTTCATCCATGGCCCGCTGGCGTCGGGCCTGCTGATCCTCGGCATCCTCGTCACCAACCGCCTGTTCGACGGCAACTTCCAGTCCTGGCAGATCATCGCCTTCGCCGCGACCGTGCTCTTCTTTGCCTCGCCGGCCCACGCGATCCTCGAATATTTCGCCATCGCCCGCATCGTCGTGCGGCTAGTGGAACAGCTCTGGCAGCATTGCCGCGGCATCGAGCAGGCGCACCAGGCCGAGCTGATCGCCATCCGGCTGCGCAACAAGCTGCTTTACCTATCGGTCTTCATCGCCGCGCTGCCGCTCTTCATTCTTCGCCATCTCGATTATCCTGAAGGTCGACATCCTGTTCTCGGGCCTTGGCTACAAGGTCTCGATGGTCGAGATGATGCCGCTTCTGATGTGGGTGGTGGGCGTCGTCCTGGTCTGCATGGGCGGCGCGCTGGTCATGTCGATCCTGACCGCCTCGGAAGTCTCACGCTCGGCCGCCAAGCTGGTCGATGCCATGCGAAGCGTTGAGCAGGGCAACCTGGACGTCACCCTGCGCATCACTGGCACCGACGAATATGCCGAGCTGTTCCGCGGCTTCAACCTGATGACGGAAAGCCTGCGGGAAGAGGTACGCATCCTCGAGGTGTCGCACGATCTGGCCGGCGAGTTGAACCTCGACACCCTGCTCCGCCGCATCATCAGCGCGACGACCGAACTGCTGGATGCCGACCGGTCGACCCTGCTGCTGCACGATCCGCGCACCAACGAGCTGTGGTCCCGCGTCGCCGAAGGCCTGACCACCCGCGAGATCCGCATGCCGGCAACGCAGGGCATCGCCGGCGCCGTGCAGACCACCGGTAAGACAGAAAATATCGACGATCCCTATGCCGATCCGCGCTTCAACCAGGCAATCGACCGCCAGACCGGCTATCGCACGCGCAGCATCCTGTGCATGCCGATCGTCAACAAGGCCGGCAAGGTTCTGGGCGTGACCCAGGTATTGAACAAGCGCAATGGCACGCGCTTCAGCGTCAAGGACGAGGCGCGGCTAGGCGCCTTCACCGCGCAGATTGCTGTCGCGCTGGAGAACGCCCAGCTCTTCGAAGACGTCTTGAACGAGAAGAACTACAACGACTCCATCCTGAAAAGTACGTCGAACGGCGTCATGTCGATCGACCCGGATGGCAAGGTGCTGACCGCCAACGACGCCAGCATGGCGATCATGAAGGGCGCGCGCGACGATCTGGTCGGCAAGACCATCAGCCAGCTCTTCACCGGCGACAATGCCTGGGTGGTCAACGTGCTGGAGCGCGTGCAGCGCACCGGCCAGCGCGAGCTGGCCGTCGACACCGAGATCAAGGGCATGGATGGCAGCGATGCCAACGTCAACCTGGCCATCATGCCGCTGGTGACCGCAGGTGACGAGGCGATCGGTTCGCTGCTGGTGCTGGAAGACATCACCGCCGAAACGCGCGTGAAGACGACCATGTCGCGCTACATGTCGGCCGAGGTGGTGGACCAGCTGCTGGCCCAGGGCGAGCAGGTGCTGGGCGGCAAGGACCAGCATGTCTCGGTCATGTTCTCGGACCTGCGCAACTTCACCACCGCGTCCGAAGCACTTGGCGCGCGGGAAACGGTCGCCATGCTGAATGAATATTTCGAAGGCATGGTCGACGTCATCTTCAAGAACAAGGGCGTGCTCGACAAATACATCGGTGACGCCATCATGGCGCTCTATGGCGCGCCGTTCGAGGGGCCCGACGACGCGGCCAATTCGGTGCGCACCGCGCATGACATGTTCGGCGAGCTGCGCAAGCTCAACGGCAAGCGCGCCGGCTCCAACATGGCGCCGCTCGACATCGGCATCGGCATTTCGACCGGCAGCGTCATCGTCGGCAACATCGGCTCGCCGAAGCGCATGGAATACACCGTCATCGGCGACTCGGTGAACCTCGCTTCGCGCCTTGAGGGCGCAACGAAGTTTTATGGCATCAAGCTGCTGCTGTCGGAATTCACGACCAAGGAGCTGCCCGCCGACATACCGACGCGGCCGATCGACCTGATGCGGGTGAAGGGCAAGAAGAAGCCGGTCGAGATTTTCGAATCGCTCGGCTATTACGACGGTCGCGAGTCCGACAACATCCTGCGGGCCGCCGAAGCCTATCGCATCGGCTATGCCGCGATGCAGGCACGCGACTGGAAGGAAGCCATCGCCCGTTTCGAGGCGGCGCTGACGATCTTCCCCGGCGACAAGCCGACGCAGATGCACCTTGACCGCGCCCGCTTCTACCTCGCCAACCCGCCGCCCGCCGAATGGGACGGCGTCTGGGTCATGACCGAGAAGTGACGTGTTCGCGCCTCTCCCCTTGCGGGAGAGGGTGGCGCGCCGAGTGCGCCGGGGGAGGCGTTGCCGCGCGGAGCGCGGCCTATCAGAAAGATTTTCATTGGGCGCTTCGCGCCGCCGCTCACCCAGCCCTCTCCCGCAAGGGGAGAAGGTTTTTTACAGCAGACAAAAAAACGCCCGGTGCCTCAACACCGGGCTTTTTGTTGACCCCGATCCGGTCAGAACTTCACAGTAACGCCGATGCCAAGGATATCAGCCTTGGATTCGATCTGGCCGTTGACGCGGCTGTTGGCGCCGTTCTGCTGGATAGCCACCCCGCCCTTGAAGAACAGGTGCTGGTAGGCGAAGTCGATGCTGGTGCGGTCGTTGAGCTTGTAGCCGGCGCCAATGCCCGTCGCGATGCGGTCGGTGTCGGGAACGCCGATGCCACGGAAATTGGCATTGATCGGGCTGTCGTCATAATGCGCACCAGCCCGCAACTGGATCTTCGGCGACCATTCATAGGTCGTGCCAGCCGCATAGCGGAGCGTATTGTGCCACCGCGTGTTGATGACATTGGACGACGTCTGGGTCTCGTCGAAGTTGATCCGTAGCTGGTCGAATTCCGACCACTGCGTCCAGGTAACGTCGCCCATGAATGCCTACTTGGAATTCAGGCGGTGAAAGCCGCTGATCGAAATCTGCTCCGGCAAAGGCAAGGTCACGCTGGCGCCGCCATCCCGGAAGCCCCTGGGTAGACCAGCACCGTTCAACGCGGTGCGCGCCGCCGCCGGCACCTGGAAGGTGACATCGCCTTCGAAGTCGAACTTGACCTGCGAGCGATAAGCCAGGCCGACGCGGCTTTCCGGCCTGATCTGATACATCACACCGAAGTTAAAGCCATAGGAGATATCGTCGACATTGACCTCCCCGGAACCGTCCTGCGTCGTGTCGCCAAGTCCAAGGGCCGCGCCGAAGTCGATGCCCTGCGACAGCCGCGCCCGGCCATAGACCGCGCTGGCACCCATGCCGAAGGAGAGTTGCGGGCTGAGCTGGAAAGCCACCGACGGGTTGACGTTGAAGGTCTTCAGTGAAGTTGTCAGCTCGTTGTAGCGGCCGACAAAACCCCCGTCCCAGCTCGTGACCAGGCCATAGGGCGAATTGATCGAAAGGCCAAGCCGCGTGTGCGGCTTGACCGCCCAGACGCCATAGAGGTGGGGCACGGCGGCATCCTCGCCACCGTCGCCGCCATTGTTACCGGGCACCAGCACGCCGTTGCGCGACCGCGTGCCGCGGTTGGTGAACTCGATCTCCGGGATGATCAGATGTGCGCCGGTCGTCAGCTGCGTCCGGTCCAGCAGCATCATGCCCGCCGGGTTGAAATAGGACGTGCTCGCATCGCCCGCCGCAGCGCCGCCACCGGCCCCCGCCAGCGAGGTCGCGACCACGCTTTCATAGCCAACGCCGTAACCACCGGCCTGGGCGCCCGTCAGAGGAATGCCCACGGCCATCGTGCCCGCCAGCGCGAATCCTAGAAGACGACGTTCCACCGGATACCCCCACATGTTGACCCTGCCCTGTCCCCCAGGACCAAGCGCTGGGGTTAAACATTCCCCCGGTCGAGACGCGCGTCAAGGCAAAGTCGTGCGGATTGTGATCTCATGGTGCCCCGCGTTGGCCCTCTTTGGCTATAGTGCGCCAACACCCTTCGAGGAGCGTAGCCATGCCGATGCCCGGCCCCCACGGGATGATGCCCGAAACCGATCACGACGAAGCCTCGCGCATGAACTTCGTCTACGCCTTCAAGGAACACGTGACCCGGAATGTGACGCCGGGCGCCAAGGCGGTCTATCAGGCCCGGATCGAGCCGGCCTTCCAGCGTGAATCCGCCCGGCCGCCCAAGGACCGCCACGAGGTCCACCGCGCCATGCGCAAGGACGGCACCTGGCAGATGTTCGGCTCGCTTTCGCGCCTGTATCAAGAACTGAAGCAGGAGGTCGGCGAGGCCGTCGTCCACCGCCAGGCCGAAGACCTCCGCGACCGGGCCGACAGCTACCGCGCCAAGGCGCGCCACACCACCCTGCGGCTCGACCCCGGCCTTGCCATCCCGCGCTACCAGACGGCCGTCGATATCCACCTGATGCCCGGCGGCTACCACACCGAGCGGATGGAGGGCGATGTGACCGCCGGCGCCATCTATGACCCCGGCGTCTATCTCTTCTCCATGGGTGCGCTTGGCCCCTATAACGAAGATATGGGTCTGGGCGTGCTGCGCTGGCTCAAGGCCAACCGGCCCGGTTTCGAGCCGAAGCGCATCCTCGATATGGGCTGCGCCGTCGGCCATTGCACGACGCCCTATGCCGACGCCTTCCCGGATGCCGAGATTCACGCCATCGACGTCGCCGCGCCGGTGCTGCGCTATGCCCAGGCGCGAGCCGAAAGCATGGGCTATGCCATCCACTTCTCGCAGCAGAATGCCGAGCACACGGATTTCCCCGCCGGGCATTTCGACCTGATCGTCTCGCATATCCTGCTGCACGAGACGTCGCTGAAGGCGCTCTACGCCATCATGGCCGAGTGCAACCGCCTGCTCGCGCCCGGCGGCATCGTGCTGCATGGCGAGGCGCCGGTCGACAACCGCAAGCTCGATCCCTTCAACGCCTTCATGCGCGACTGGTCGACCCACTACAACGCCGAGCCCTTCTGGGGCGCGCTGCACGATCTGGACCTGACCGACCCGGCCACCAGCGGCGGCTTTGCGCGCGACAAGGTGATCATCGACTTCGCGCCGCAGCCCAACCCGGTTGCCGGGCAAAAGCTCGCAGGTGGGGCGGCCTGGCTGTTGTTCGGCGGCGAAAAGTAGCGCGTTCCTTGATGTGGCGGGCGGCTGCGGCCGCCCGCCTTTTTTTGTGCGGCCTTCTTGTCCATGACACCCCCGGCCCGTCCTACACTTTCCCTACAGGTCACGCTGCTGATGACGGGCGTGCTGACCACGCTTGCCTTCGCGTCGATCTCGCCGACGCTGCCGGCGCTGCGCGAACACTTCGCCGATGTGCCGGATGTCGACTACCTGGTGCGCCTCGCCTTCGCGATCCCCGCCGCCACCATCGCCCTCTTCTCGCCCATCGCGGGTGTGGTGGTGGACCGTATCGGCCGGCGCCGCGTGGTGATCGCGGGCACCCTCGCCTATGGCATCGCCGGCTCGTCGGTCCTGCTGATCGATTCGCTGACCGCCATCGTCGTCATGCGCGCAATCCTCGGCGCCGCCGTCGCCTTCGTGATGACGGCCTCATCGACACTGTCCGCCGACTACTTCCAGGGCGCCGACCGCCAGCGCTTCCTTGGCATCCGCAATGGCGTGGTGAATTTCGGCAGCGTCGTCTTCGCCACCATCGGCGGGCTGATGGCGACGCTGGACTGGCGCGCGCCCTTCCTGTCCTTCCTGCTCGGCTTCCTGCTGCTGCCCGCCGTCATCCGCCTGATCTACGAGCCCGCCATCGAAGCGCCGCGCAGCATGGCGGGCGAAACGGTGGCACGCGAACCCGTGCCCTATGGCTTTATCATTGGCATGTATGCGGTGGCGGTCGCCTACAGCATTGTCTTCTATATGGTGCCCACGCAACTGCCCTTCTATCTGCGTGAGAACGGCCTGATGAGCCCGAGCATTGCCGGCATATCCATTGGCTCCTGCTCTGTCGGCATTTCCGCCGTCGCCCTGCTCTATGGCCGGCTTCGCCGGCATGCTTCCACCCGCGCCATCGCTGCCTGGGCCTTTCTGACCATCGCCATCGGCTTTGCACTCGTCAGCCAGGCGCACAGCCTGTGGGCGATCATCGCCTCGCTGCTGATCGCGGGCTGTGGGCTGGGGGCGATCTTCTCCAACAACATGGTCTGGCTGATCGAGCGCTGCCCGGCGCATGTGCGCGGCCGCATCGTCGGCGGCCATACCACGGCGGTCTTCCTCGGCCATTTCATCTCGCCCTTCCTGAGCCAGCCGGTCGCCGATGCCTGGACGCTGTCCACTGCCTACGCCGTTGCGGCCAGTATGATGGCAGCCATGGCTCTTCTTTTCGCCCTGCTGCATGCTGGCGGGCGGCGAAGCCAGCAGCAGGGATGACACGGACATGAAACGGCTCGACGGCAAGGTGGCGCTCATCACCGGCGCAGGCTCAGTGGCGGAAGGCTGGGGCAACGGCAAGGCGGCGGCAACCCTGTTCGCTCGTGAAGGCGCCAGGGTCTTCGCCATCGACCGCAACGCGACAGCCGTCGAGGAAACGCGCGGCATCATAGCCGGCGAAGGCAACATCTGCGCCGCACACACAGCCGACGTCACCGACGGCGCCTCGGTCAAGGCGATGGTTGATGCCTGCATGGCCGAATATGGCCGCATCGACATCCTGCACTGCAATGTCGGCGGCTCAGCCCCCGGCGGGCCGGTCGAAATGAGCGAAGAGGTCTGGAACGCCCAGATCTCTTTGAATCTTTCCAGCGTCTTCCTTGCCTGCAAGCATGTGCTGCCGATCATGGAGAAGCAGGGCAAGGGCGTTGTCATCACCGTGTCGTCGGTGGCGGCGCTGACCTATTACGGCAGCGACCTGATCGCCTACAAGTCGGCGAAATACGGGCTGATCCAGTTCACCCGCGGCATCGCGATGCAATATGCAAAGAAGGGCATCCGCGCCAATTGCGTCATCCCCGGCCTGATGAACACGCCGCTCGTGGCCCAGCGCATCGCCGGCCAGTACCACGGCGGAGACCTGCAGAAGACGATGGAACGCCGCAACGCCATCATTCCCATGGGTCACATGGGCGATGCGTGGGACGTGGCGCATGCCGCGCTGTTCCTCGCCTCGGACGAGGCGAAATACATCACCGCCACCGAGATCGTCGTCGACGGCGGCCTGACGGCAAAGAGCGTCTGACTATTTCAGCGTGTTGTCGCCGACCATCCATACCTGGGCGCGGCGGATCAACTTCCCCTCGAACTCGAAGAAGTTGATGTTGTAGCGGTCGCGCGTCGTGCCGTCCTTTTCCTGACTCTGCGCACGGAAGCGGCAAGCGGAAAAGCCGCGCGCCGGATCGGTGGTGTGCGACCGATCGGTGTGGGCGCCCGAGGCTGTCACCGTCAGGCGCTTCTCGAACATCGCGCGGATGGCATCGTGACCCTTGTGCACCACCTTGGCGGTCATGATCTCGAGCGTGCAGTCGGGCGTCAGCACCGCCATCGTGCCCGGCACGTCCATCGCGTCCACGCAGTCGAAATAGCGGTTCACGGCGTCGATCATGTCCTGGGCGGTCGCGGGCATCGCTGTGGTCTCCGTGTCTGGGGCTGACCGAGCATAGCCGAAGGGCCCTGCCCTATTTCAACATGCTTTCGCCGCTCATCCAGATCTGGACGCGGCGGATGCGCGGGCCATCGAATTCGAAGGCATTGACGTTGTGGCGCTCGTTCACCGTGCCGTCGTGGTCGACGCTGCGAACCCGGAAGCGCGTGGCGGCAAAACTGCGCGCCGGATCGGTGGCGTGGCTGAAGCCGCCGTGCCAGCCTGACGCGCGGATCAGGAAGCGCGCCTCGAACATCGCCCGGATGGCCTTCAGTCCGCGATGCTTCACGCCCGCCGTCACCACCTCCAGCACACAGCGCGGCGCCAGCGTGGCCATGATGGCGTCGATGTCGCCAGCATCCACGGCGGCGAAATAACGTTCGATCTGCTGGGTCATCGCTTTAGCTGTCGTCATGGCCCCTCCCGCTGCGGCAACCCAGCGTAACGCGGGATTGACATTCCGGACAGGTTGTTCC
>CAXNFA010000019.1:0-9392 GCA_964201105.1 Alphaproteobacteria bacterium
GTATTTCGTTACGCGAGCGTCGAGATCCAGTTGGCCCCGCTCATGCAGGAGTCCCATGCACAGCGTGGTCACGCCCTTGGCCACCGACATCATGCAGGCCATTGTGCCGCTTTCCCACGGCTTGCTTCCTACGGCATCACGAAAGCCACCCCAGAGATCGATGACCAGTTGGCCACGGTGATAGACCGCGAGCGCAGCGCCCTGTTCGAGACCCTTGGTAAAATTTGCGGCGAAGGCATCGCGCACCGCGGCAAAACGCGGATCGCACTGCCCGTGAATGGGCGTTGCTGGCATGGGTGTGTCCAAAAATAGAAGGGGAGAAGCGAGAAGGCTTCTCCCCTAAACACGACTCAGGATGCGGTGATCTCGCGCTGGAAGCGCTCGGCCATTTCCGACATCTTCGGTTCGATCTTCTTCCAGTCGAGCCGGATGAGGCTTTCGACCGGCGCGACCTTGGGCGACACCTTCGGGTCAAGTTTGACCTTGGTGTTGACCATGCCCGATTCCATTTCGTTGCCGAAGCCGGTCTGCGGACCGACGTCGAGCGCGAAGTTGATGAACTCCAGCAGCAAGTCCTTGTTCCGGGCGTTGACCGGCACGTGGTAGGACAGCACGCCGACCGGCGCGCCTTCCTTCGGCACGACATAGTCCACCGGGACGCCCGCTGCCTTGATGGCGTAGGAGCGCGTGCCGGCGAACATTGCGACGCTCGCCTCACCGCGCTCGATGATGGCATTGACCTCGTTCGGGCTCTTGAACCATCGGAAGACGTTGGGCTTGAGCGCTTTCAGCGCCTGGAAACCAGGCTCCAGGTTGGTTTCCGTACCGCCATGGATCAGCGAGGCGATGACGACCATCTCGTGGAAGCTGCCACCGGACACATCCGGCATCAGAAGCTGGTTCTTGAAGCGTGGATCCCACAGATCCTTCCATGAGGCTGGCGGCGGGTTGACCTTGTCGGTCCGGTACATCAGGGCCGAGTCGATGTAGTTGAAGCCCACAGCCTTGCGGTCATAGACGTCGTAGAAGTTCGGCGCGACATCCTTCAGGTTGGGGATCATCGCCGGCGTCAGGTCCATGAAGATGCCGGGAATGGTGATCGCCTTCATCGCCAGCGGCAGCGACAAGAAAGGAAGATCGATTTCCGGATTGTCCTTATTGACCATCGCGCTGGTCAACCACTCGTTGGGCGAACCGTATTTGATGACGAATTTCGCGCCGGTCTTCTGCTCGAACGGCGTGAGGACGTGTTTGCGGTAGCGCTCCTCGTAGATGCCGCCGAACAGTGTCGTCACGATGGTCTTGGACTGGGCCCGCACGATGCCGGGAAAGCCCGCGATCACGCCGGCAGCTGCGGCGCCGGCCAAAACGCTGCGCCGGGTCGCAACTGGACCTGGTAGATTGGTTTTGCGCATCATTATTTCCTCCCTGGTGGATTTTCTTGTCAGGACAACAGTAGCCGGACCGCTTCCGGGGTCCAGCGCAGCATCACCTGATCGCCGGCACGGAACCGGGTGCCGCCCGTCCCCTGTGCACTGGCTTCGCGTGCCGTCAGATTCTGGCCGCCCGCATCGATCTCATAGGTTGTGAGGTTGCCGTGATACACCGCCGACAGGATGGTACCCCGTGCCGCGTTCTCGCCGGCCACGCCGGGTGCATCGAGCGCCATGCGCTCCGCCCGGATGGCGACATCGATTTCTCCGCCCGTCGCCAATCCTTCGACCTTTGGCGCCAGAAGGCGCAAAGAGCCGGCCTCGAGCTGCACATTGGCGCCATCGATCGCGGTGACACGCGCCCGGATGAGATTGGCCACGCCCATGAAGTCGGCCACGAAGCGGGTGGCGGGCGCCTCGAAGATGGCGGCCGGACTGCCCAGCTGCTCGATCCGGCCGGCATTCATCACCGCGATCCGGTCGCTGAGCATCAGCGCCTCTTCCTGGTCATGCGTGACAAAGACTGCAGTGATGCCGATGCGGCGCGTCAGCTCGCGCAATTCGACCTGCATCGTCTCGCGCAGCTTGCGGTCCAGGGCGCCGAAGGGTTCGTCGAGCAGCAGGACGCTCGGGTTGATCACCAGCGCACGGGCCAGCGCCACGCGCTGCTGCTGGCCACCTGACAGTTGGTTCGGGAAGCGACTGCCGAAGTCGGGCAGGCGGACGAGGTTGAGCGCCTTCTCCACCTCGGCCAGGCGCTCGGGCTTCGGCATGCCCCGCATGCGCAGGCCGAAGGCCACATTGTCGGCTACGGTCATATGCGGAAACAGGGCGTGGCTCTGGAAGACCATGCCGATGTTGCGCTTGTGCGTGGGGACGGACGACAGATCAACACCGCCGATCTTCACGCTGCCGCTGTCCTGCATCACGAGACCCGCCACGGCACGGAGGGTGGTGGTCTTGCCGCAGCCGCTGGGGCCCAGCAAGGTCAGGAATTCGCCGCTGGCAATCTCCAGCGACAGGTTGTCGATCGCGCGCGTGTCGCCATAGGTCTTGGTGATGTCTTGCAGCGAAACAGCGGTCATACCTTATCCACCCACGACTTTGCGCAACCCAACGATACGTTCCAGCAGTACGGCCACCAACAGCGACACGGTGACCAGCATGGTGGAAATGGCGGCGATCGACGGATCGAAGTTGAATTCGAGATAGCTGAGAATGGCGAGCGGCAGGGTGTTGGTGCGCGCGTTGGTCAGGAAGAGCGACAGCGACACATTGTCGAAAGACACGATGAAGGCGAACAGCATGCCGGCGATGATACCGGGCCGCACCAGCGGTAGGGTAATGGTCATGAAGGTGCGGAAGGGCGTTGCGCCGAGCGTGCGCGCTGCTTCCTCGACCATGGGATCCAGCCGCGACAGGCTCGCCATTATGGTGCGCACGAGATAAGGGAAGGTGATCAGCACATGCGCGCCCACCAGGCGCAGCCCGATGTCGCGAATACCCAGCGTGGCAAAGGCCAACAGAATAGACAGCCCGATGACGATCGACGGCACGATGAGCGGCGCAAGCAGGAAGGTCTGCAGTGCGTCGCGACCCGGGAAGCGGCCGCGGATGATGGCATAGGCCGCGGCGAGCGCCAGCGGCGTGGCAAGCAGCGTCGCCAGCGACGCGAGCCAAAGGCTGTTGATGGCTGAGTTGACGAAGATTGCCTGGTTCAACGCGTGCTCGTACCAGCGGAAAGACCATTCGCTGGGCGGAAACTCCGGCACCGTGCGGGCGCTGAAGGACGCCACCACCACGACCACGATGGGAGCCAGGATGAAGGCCGCGAGAAGACCGATAAAAAAATGGAACAGACGTGTCATCGCGTCACCGCTCCACCGGCGCCTAGGCGCGACAGCACGCGAACATAAAGGAACACCACCGTCAGGGCGACCGCGAGCAGCACCGCCGCCACCGTCGATCCGAAAGGCCAGTTAAACAGCGTGACGAACTGGTGGTAGATCAACGTGGTGATGAAGTTGGGGCCGCTGCCGCCCATGACTGCCGGGGTCACATAAGCCGAGATGGCTAGGCTGAAGACGATCGTCGTGCCCGCGCCGATGCCCGGCAGTGCCAGCGGCAGGATCACGTACCACAGCGTGCGGAAGCGGTTGGCGCCCAGCGTGGCCGATGCCTCGCTGAGCAGCGGGTCGATCTTCTCGAGCGCCGCCAGGATCGACAGCACCATGAAGGGCGTGACGATATGGACCAGCCCGACAACGATCGCGAAGTTGGTGTACATCAGCTTTATGGGTGCGGTCGTCAGGCCAAGATACTGCAGCAGCTGGTTGATCACGCCGTTGTTGCCAAGGATGACGATCCAGCCATAGGAGCTGATCACGATGCTGACGAGCAGCGGCGACAGGACAAGAATGGTGAAGGGCGCCCGCCAGCGCTTCGACGCCTTCCACATGAAATGGGCGAGCGGATAGCCCGTGACGGCGGAAATGACCGTGACGACAAACGACACCCAGAGCGTCTTCCACAGGATGGCGAGGTAGAAGCCGTCGCCGAACAACTTCACGTAGTTGGCGAGGGTGAAGCCGCCGGTGGTCTGCACGCCGGTCTGGCCAAGGAAGAAGCTGAAGCGGATGAGATAGCCGACCGGCAGCACCAGCAACGCCACCATGAGCAGTATGGCGGGTGCAAGCAGCAGGACGCCGGAGCGGGTCTTCAGCATGGCTATTCCGCCGCGCGGGTGGCGCGGGTGTTGGAACCGATCCACAGGGCCGTCACGGCATCGGCATCCGTCACCGTGGCGAAATAGGTGCCCATGACTTCCAGCGAGGCGTTGTGCATGTGCCGGTGCCGGGCGCGGGCTCCGACGCCATCGCGCGGCACCGCCACGTAATAGTCCATCATCTTGGCGTCACGCACCGTCGATTCGACGCAAGCCTGGGTGGCCGTGCCGGTCATCACCAGCGAACGGATGCCATTCGACCGCAAAAGCAACTCGAGTCCTGTATCGATAAAGGCGCTGTAGCGGTGCTTGATGACGATGGGCTCGCCGTCCTTCGGCGCCAGCTCGTCCACCTGCTGCGCGCCCCAGGAACCAGGCAGGCAGATATGCTGGGTTGTCTTGGACTCATCGGCGCTGAACAACCAGGACGGCGTGCCGCTGCCATTGCCGTATTGCGCCTGGACATGCACCACCATGACGCCGGCCTTGCGCGCCGACTCGAGCAGCCGGGCGATGGTGGCGATGATGTCGCGGTTGTGCGACAGGTCTTCGCCCCGCTTTCCCATCAGGCCATCGGGGTGGCAGAAGTCATTCTGCATGTCGACGATCACCAGCGCCGCATGGGCCGGGTCTGTAAGCTGTTCGAGCGTGTGCAGCACCTGAGTGCGCTTGGAGTCGAGTTGCCAGCCGCGCGGCCCCTTCGCGGCATGGCTCCACAGGCGCGCCACCTCGTCGCTTTGCGTCACCACGCCAAAAGTCAGGCTCAGCTTGCGCAGCGACGCATCGTGCCGTTCGCGCGAATAGGAGCCCGAGGCATCGCCCGGCAGCACCACGTAATAATTGCGGAAATAGGCATCGCGCGCCGTCGATTCGACACAGCCGCTGGTGATGACGCCGGCGACGACGACACTCTTGATTCCATTGCTGCGCAGGGTCAGGTCGATCTCGGTGTCCCAGAAGGCGCTGAAGCGGTGCTTGGTGACGACGATTTCGTTCGGCGCATCCTGGGGCCGCAGGTCCCCGAACCAGTCGGCGCCCCATGACCCTTCCGCGCAGCGCACGGGCGAGGTGCCTCCCTTGGCCAGCACTTCGGCCAGCGGCTCACCCAGCACCACCTCATCATAGGTGGCGCGCACCCAGATGATGAGGGCACCAGCCTGCCGCGCCGTCAGCACAAGGCGCCCCAGGTTGGCCGCCGCATCTGGCATCATGCTGAGGTCGGCGCCCTCGCGGCCGTGATAGCCGTCGGGGTGGCAGAAGTCGTTCTGCATGTCGATGACAAGCAGTGCGGTGTGCGCGGGATCAACCTTCTCGGTAAGGGAAAGCTGGCGGCCCTTCTGCGGCTTCGTCATCGCGGTCTCCGGAAAAAAGCGGCGCCCACCCCGCCAAAGCGGGATGGGCTGCCTTGCACAACAGCGCTGTGTTAGCTGACGACTTCGCGCTGCCAGCGCTCGGCCATGGCCGACATCTTCGGCTCGAGCTTCGGCCAGTCGATGCGCATCAGCTTCTCATGGGACGGGACGCGATCCTTGGCCCGGCCCTTCAGCTCGGCCGTGACGTTGCAGGCGCCAAATTCGATGCCATTGGCGAAGCCTTCCTGCGGCTCCTTGCTGACGGCGAAATCGATGAACTCCAGCGCCAGATCACGGTTGGGCGTGTTCCGGGCCACATGGAAAGACAGCACGCCCACGGGCGCGCCTTCCTTCGGCGCGACCCAGTCGACCGGCTTGCCGGCATCCTTCAAGGCATACATGCGCGACGATGCGATGGTGCTGACCCAAGCCTCCTCGCGCTCCATCAGCTGCGCGCCCTCGGGGGCGCTCTTGTACCAGCGCACCACATTCGGCTTCAGCTTCTTGAGCGCTTCCCAGCCCGGCTCCAGGTTATCGACGCTGCCGCCGTTGATGAGCGCGGCGATCACCACCGTCTCGAAGGCGAATCCGCCCCCAAGATCGGTCACTGACACGCGTCCCTTCAGTTCGGGCCGCCACAGATCCTGCCACGAGGTGGGCGCCGGCTTCACCTTGTCGGTGTTGTAGCCGATGCCGAAGGGCGCGAAATTGAAGCCAGCAGCCTTGCGATCATAAAGATCGTAGAACAGCGGATGCAGATCCTTGGCGTTCGGGATCAGGTTGATCGGCAGGTCGATGAAGAGATCCTTCGTCGTGATCGCCTTCATCGCGAGCGGATAGGACAGATAGGCGATGTCGTATTCCGGGTTGTCGCGCTGCGCCATCATGCTGGTCAGCACCACATCGCTCGCCGTGAAGCGCAGGTTGATCTTCTTCCCCGTCTTCTTTTCGAAGGGGCCAACGACATGCTCGCGGAAATTCTGCTCGTAGATGCCGCCCGGGCAGTTCATCACGAGTTCTTTGTTCTGCGCCCGCGCGATCAGCGGAAAGCCGGTGACGGCCAGGGCTGCGGCGGTGCCGCCTACCTTCAATGCCGTGCGGCGCGAAATGCCGGATGTCGGAATGCGCGTACTGTTGGCCATGACAACCCTCCCGTGATTGCTTCTTTGGTTGTGTTCAGTGTCGGACTGTTCACGGAGCGAAGTCAAGGCGGAGAAAAAAGGGACCACCTTTCCCTGCACGGCAGGCTAGGGCTGTGTCAGGCGCGCCTTGCGCAGGTAGTCCTTGATGATCGTCAGGCCGCCGCCATAGCCGTGCCGTTCGCGCAACGCCTGCATCAGCGTCTGGGCGGAGCGGCGCTGGCGCCCGGGGCGCTGCGCGTCTTCCTGGATCATCAGGTCGAGGGCGGGGCGGACAGGATCAAGCTTCGGCCGCAGCGGCGCGCGATTGCGTTGATAGCCCGGCGGCGCCGCATGCTGCAGGATCTTGCGAATGGTCTTGCGGTCGAGCTTGAAGCGCAGGGCCGCAGCGCGAATGCTGATCCCTTCGACCAGCACTGCGTGCCGCACCTCGGCGTAAAGATCAATCGCATACATGGGGGCAATCGGGGTAAGCCAGAGAGCAGACCACCCCAGCTTACGCATTCGCGATTCACTGTCCAGCACTGTCCGGCAATTCCGCTTCCCGCCCGGGCGAGAACCCGTTAGGCTGTGCCCATGATTCGCCAGCTGAAAACGCACACGACCATCAAAACGCCCGAGGAGGGGTGTTGAGGAGACGTGTGACGCGCTGACACGAGCATTTCCCAACAGACCCCGCCGGATCAGGACGGGGTCTTTGCATGTCTGGGCCCCGTCTGACGGCACCTTCACCGGAGACCAAGATGGCCCAATCCGCCCCTGCCCGCCGCCCCGTCCCGCCCTCGCCCGTCATCGCCATCGTCGGGGCGACGGGCGCGGTGGGCCACGCCTTTCTCGATTGCCTGGCCGCGCGCAACTTCCCCCTGGCGCAGTTGCGCCTGCTGGCCTCTCCACGATCGGCGGGCAGCACCCTGCCCTTCCGCCGCGGCGCCCTGGCCGTTGAAGCGCTGACCGATGCCAGCTTCGCGGGTGTCGATATCGCCCTGTTCTCGGCGGGCGGCGACATCTCGCGCCGCTATGCACCCATTGCGGTCGCCGCGGGCGCGGTGGTGATCGACAACTCCTCGGCCTTCCGCATGGAGCCCGACGTGCCGCTGGTGATCCCCGAGATCAACGGTGCCGCGCTGGCCGGCCATCGCGGCATCATCGCCAACCCGAACTGCGCCGCGGTCGTGGCGTTGATGGCCACCGCGCCCATCCACCGGGTGAACCGCATCCAGCGGATGGCGCTCGCCACCTATCAGGCGGCGTCTGGCGCCGGCGCCGCGGCGATGGCGGAGCTTGAATCCTCCACCCGGGCCTATCTGGCGGGCGAGCGCTTCACCCCGAAAGTCTTGCCCCACCCCTATGCCTTCAACCTGTTCAGCCACAACACGGCGATCGATCCCGTCACCGGCTACAACGACGAGGAAACCAAGGTGATGCGGGAGATTGCCAAGATCCTGGGCGACGCGGCCCTGCGGGTCTCTGCGACCTGCGTGCGCGTGCCGGTGATGCGCGCCCATGCCGTTGCCATCACCATCGAATGCGAACGGCCGATCACGCCCGAATCTGCCCGTGCGCTGTTGAATGCCGCGCCTGGCGTGACGGTGGTGGATGACCGCGCGCTCAATCACTTTCCGATGCCCATCGAGGCCTCGGGGCGGGACGAGATTCTGGTCGGCCGCATCCGCAGCGACAGCAGCGACCCGTCCGGGTGTTCCCTTGCGCTGTTCGCCGCCGGGGACCAGCTGCTGAAGGGCGCCGCGCTCAACGCCGTGCAGATTGCGGAAATGCTGATGACACAACAAAAATAGGGGTATGCCGGCCGCCGCAGAAGGTGGCATCGCCCCTCCTCCGGCTGCCCCGTCGTGCTAAGTCTTTACAGCCGGTTCCCCGAGGAGTGTGTATGCCCGCTTTGTCCATTCTTGATCTGGTTCGTGTCACCGAAGGCAGCGATGCACGCACCGCGCTCGACAACGCGCGGGATCTGGCGGCCCATGCCGAGACCTGGGGCTACCAGCGCCTGTGGGTGGCGGAGCATCACAACATGCCCGGCATCGCCAGCGCCGCCACCTCGGTCGTCATCGCCCATATCGCGGCGGGGTCGAAGACCATTCGCGTGGGGGCCGGCGGCATCATGCTGCCCAATCATTCGCCTTATGTGATCGCCGAGCAGTTCGGCACGCTGGCGCGGCTTTATCCCGGTCGCATCGACCTGGGCCTTGGCCGTGCACCGGGCACCGACCAGATGACCCTGCGCGCGCTGCGCCGGACCAACGAATCGGCCGAGAGCTTTCCGCAGGATGTGCTGGAGCTGCAGTACTTCCTGCGTGCCGCAACGCCTGACCAGCGCATCCAGGCCGTGCCGGCAGCCGGGACCGACGTGCCGCTGTGGATTCTCGGATCCAGCAACTTCGGCGCCATGCTGGCTGCGGAACTGGGCCTGCCCTATGCCTTCGCCTCGCATTTCGCGCCGGAGATGCTGCTGTCGGCGCTGCAGATCTACCGCAGCCGATTCAAGTCATCGGAGCAGCTGCAAAAACCCTATGTCATGGTTGGCGTCAACATCGTCGCCGCCGACAGCGACAGGGAAGCCAGGCGGCTGGCCACCACGCAGCTCATGTCCTTCGCCAACATCTTCCGCGGCACGCGCGGATTGAGCCGTCCGCCGATCGACGACATCGACACCTATTGGTCGGATTCCGAGAAGGCTCATGCCATGCAGATGCTGGCCCGCAGTATCCACGGCGGGCCCGAGACC
>CAXNFA010000020.1:0-9197 GCA_964201105.1 Alphaproteobacteria bacterium
GGCGGTGAACACCGACAGCTACCTGTATCACGTGCCCTTCATGGCCTATTTCGGCAACAGCCTGCTCGGCCCGATCCTGGGCGCGACCGAGGGTGCCTATCACGACTATTGCGAGATCACGCGGGTGCGCACCAGCGCGCTGTTCGGCAGTTCGGTGGCCGAACAGACGCCGGTGCAGATGCGCCTCGCCGAGACCGCCGCCGAGATCAAGGCGGCACGGCTGATCTATGAAGACGCCAATGCCTTCCTGCACCAGCTGGGCGTCAAGAACCAGGAAATCACGCATGAGCAGAAGCTGGAGGCAGAGCGCGACCGCGCCTATGTCGCCCGCCTCTGCGTCAGCGCGGCGACGCGCCTGGTGCGCCAGATGGGGGCGATGGGACTGGCCGACAGCAATCCGGTGCAGCGCCATTACCGCGATGTCACGGCGATGGCGACGCAGATCGCCGTCAACTGGGACCGGGGCATGGCGCCCTATGGCCGCATGGCGCTCGGCCTGCCGACCGAGACGAAATACGAGGACAAGAAGGTGCCGGTGAAGCCCTGAGGGGGCGGCGCGGCTACCACATTCAGACGGTGAACATTCTCCACCCCCACTATGGCAAGTTCATCAAGCCGTTCTGCTCGCAGGGCTTTGCCCGGTAGACATTATTCGGGCCTCATGGCTTTCGGTCCTCCGAACGGAAAGGGGCGACCGCTTCGTGCCGCTTACTGACGGCCAGGAGTGTGCCGGTAGACGAGATCACCTGGGTCCTGCGGGTGTGCACGCCGATCAAGCGTGGCGCCGAGGCGTTCAGCGAGACGGATGGAGCGCAAGTTCTCTGGACCGATGTAACTCACCAGCGTATCCAGCCTGCCTTCCCGAAAGGCCCAGTCGCGCATCGCGATAGCGGCTTCGAACGCGTACCCCTTGCCTTCGGACTCGGCATCTATCTGCCACCCAAGCTCCGGCTCCGGAAAACGCGGGCCTTGATTGATCTCAATTTGCCCAATGCACTGTTTGGTCTCTCGGAGCTCGATTGACAGATTGCCGACGCCGAAAAGCTGCCATAGCGCGATTCCATGGCAAAAGGCCCCCCATGCGGAGGCGACCGAAAACGGCCCGCCCATATATTTGGCACGATCCGACGTCATCACCTTTGCGAAGCTGGGCCAGTCCGCCAGCATCGGCGCACGCAGGAGAAGACGATCTGTCTTGATGATCGGGGCGGTCTTCATGACGACCAAACGGTTGGGGCGTTCTCGAGCCTGTATGCCAGCGGGTCGGCATCATGACCAGTCGTTTTGTCCGCCGCGTGGCTGAAGGAGTGAACGCCCTCACGCCATGCCGTAGGGCTTCGGGTCGAGCTGCTGGGTAATGAGCGGCAATTCGCTGCCGTCAGGGTCGAAGAACTTGCCGCTGTCGGCGGGCGTCAGGCGGTCGACCACCGCGGCCAGCGCCTGCACGCTCTGGTCCGGCGTCCAGGCGGCGGTGCCGGTGGTGCGATGGTTCTGCACCCAGCCGGGATGCATCGCGATACAGATCACGCCCCGGTCCTTCAGCGCATAGGCGACCTGGCGGGTGATCTGGTTCAGCGCCGTCTTCGAGGTCCGGTAGGCGACGACGCCATAGCCTGCGTTCGGCCCGATGCGGCTCGAGATGTTGAGGATCGTCTTGCGCCCGCTCGCCACGACGTTGGCGGCCAGCCGCTCCGACACCAGCATCGGCCCCATCGTGTTGGTGCGGAAGATGTCCGCCCATTCGGCATAGTCGGTCTCGCCGAAGGGCTGCCGCAGCCCGCTGCCCGGGATCGCCGCGTTGTTGACAAGCAGGTCGATCGGCGAGCCGCCCAGCCGCGCCGCGAGCGCACCGACCGACGCCTCGTCACCGACATCCAGCGCCTCGACCCGCACCCGCCCGCCGCTGTCGCGCGCCAGCGTGGCCAGCTCGGTCGCGCTCGCAGGGTCGCGGCAGGTGGCGATGACCTGCCAGCCCTGGCCGGCATAGTGGCGGACAAAGGCAAGGCCCAGGTTGCGGGCCGCACCCGTGATGAGGGCGGTGGGGGCCTGGCTGGCGGGCATGGCGAACTCCTGTGGCGCGGGCTGCGGGTGCACTACAATCCTAGAACAACTTTGTGCGTTTCAGTTGAACTGACGGTTCGACTGAAACGCACAAAGTGTTCCAGCTTTTAGGGGCCTGGAGCAGCAATCCGCCTTGAACCGGGATCGCGAAGCGATTCCGGTTCAAGGCGCGCTGCTCCAGCCAGTTCCGGGGAGAATTCCGATGACCGAAGACATGCGTTTCTGGCGCCGCCCGCCCACCGTGCGCCGCGACTATTTCGATGGCCGCTTTGGCCAGGTGCATGTCCGCATCGCGCGGCCCCAGGCGGCAGGCAAGGTGCCGCTGCTGTTCATCCATTCCAGCCCGAGTTCGGGCCGCATGTGGCAAGGGCTGCTCGCTGAGATGGGCAAGGACCGCATTGCCATCGCCGCCGACACGCCAGGTTTTGGCGATTCCGATGCGCCGGCCGGGCCGCCCGAGATTGCCGACTATGCCGCCCATGCGGCGGATGTGCTCGATCACTTCGGCATCGGCCAGGCCGATGTCATGGGCTATCACACCGGCAGCAAGGTCTGTGTCGAACTGGCGCTGCAGCGGCCCGACCTGGTGCGTCGGCTGGTGCTTGTCTCCGCGCCCATCTACACCGCGGAAGAGCTGGCCCGGCAGAAGTCCGACTACGCCGCCCAGGAGATCGAGCGCGACGGCGCGCACCTGCTGCGGCGCTGGCGCTTCATGATGCAGTGGCGCAAGCCGGACGTGCCGCTGTGGCTGATGCAGCGGCAGTTCGCCGAATCGCTGAAGGGCGGCGAGACGGAATGGTGGGGCCACCGCGCCGCCTTCAACTACCGTCACGCCGATCACCTGCCCCAGGTGGCGCAGCCGGTGCTGGTGCTCAACCCCGACGACGACCTGACGGCGCAGACGCGGCGCGCCGCGTTGATCCTGCAGAATGGCCGCGTCGTCGAATGCCCCGCCTGGTCGCACAGCTCGCAGGAGGTGCACACGGCGGACTATGCGCGGGTCTTGCGCGATTTCCTCGACGCGCCGGCGGACGACGCGCGGGCAAGGCTCCCCGCGAAGCCGGTGCCGCCGCGCCCCGCCCTGGTAAATGCGCAACCGATTCGCCGCCGCTTCATCGACGGGCCGACGGGCCAGATCCATCTACGGGTGGCGGGCGAAGGCAAGGCGGGGGTGCCGCTGTTCCTGTTCCACATGAGCCCCAATTCCGGCCGCATCTGGGAGACGATCCAGGCCGAGATGGCGCGCGACCGGCCCGTGGTGGCCGTCGACACGCCAGGCTTCGGCGAATCCGACACGCCAGCCGAGCCGCCGGAGATTGCCGACTATGCCCGCACCATGGCGCATGTCGCGGCCACGCTGGGCCTGCGGCAGATCGACGTGATGGGCTATCACACCGGCTCCCTCACCGCCGTCGAAACGGCGCTGGAGCAGCCCGCGCTCGTGCGCAGGGTAGTGATGGTGTCGGCGCCCTTCTACACCGCGGCGGAGGCGGCGGCACGGCATGCCCGCAACCAGCCGACGGCGGTGGGCGAGACGGGCGCGCATCTGTCCGACCGCTTTGCCTCGCTCTGGCAGTTCTATGGCGTCGATGTCCCGGCGGCGGTGATCGCACGCAATTTCTGCGAATCCTTGCGCGGCGGGCCGCTGTCCTGGTGGGGCCACCGTGCCGCCTTCAACTATGACTTTGCGCGCCGGCTGCCGGGCGTCGGGCAGGATATCCTGCTGCTGAACCCCAACGACGACCTTGCCATCCAGACACCGCGGGCGCTCGCCCTGATGCAGCGCGGGCGCCAGCACGATTTTCCCCGCTACTCGCACGGCATGCTTGATACTCACACCGCCGAGATTGCCGCCGTCCTGCGCGGCTTTCTCCCGGCGTGATGGCCGAAAGTCCTTGCCAAACAAGGGCTTGGCCGCAAAACTGGCGCGCGTCTGAATAGCGGCGGCGATGGAAACCCATTTCGAACTGTATGTGAAGCAGAACAACCGCTGGATCCTGGAGGCCAACTTCCAGGCACACCAGCGGGAGGAAGCTGTCGAGGAAGCCAAGCAGCTTGGGCGGCAGGGCCATGTCCAGGCCGTCAAGGTGGTGCGCGAACAGCGCAATCCGAAGACCGGCCTGACCCGCGAGGTCACGGTCTACTCGACCGACCGGTCCAAGGCCCGGCGCGATGACGACGACGAATTCGGCAGCACCGACCCGTATTCGGAAGGCGGCATGGAACCGCCCCGTTTCCGCACCCCCTATGACGACGACGAGGGCGAGGATGCCGGCCCCTATGTGGCGGCCAGCACGACGGCGAGCCGCGCCTACGGCAATTTTGCCGACATGGAGGTCGAGATTGGCGGCGGCGGCAAGGACTGGGCCGAGATGGACATCCCCTCGATGGACCAGATCGAGACTCATGCCAAGCGGACCCGGCAGGTCGCCCCGGCGCGGCCCGTGGTCGCCCAGCCCACCGCCATGGGGCCGGCCACCATCGCGCTGGTCAAGCTCTTCATCATCCTGGCCCTCAGCATCGCCATCGCGGCGGCCGTCACCTTCATGTTCCAGCGGATGGGATTTGGCAGTTTCCGCTGACGCCCGACTCGGGCGACAATAGGCGACCGGGCCGCCAGGCCCTGATCCCTCGGACGGGTGCGTTCCCTTCGGCATGGACATCTTTGTCTTCATCATCGCCTTCGTGTCGAGCTTCGCGTTGCTGGCCAGCACCGTGCCGACCCGCCACGACCTCCAGGCCCTGTTCGGGCGCGGTGGGTGGTCGATGGGATCGGCCGGGTCGGGCAGCCGGCGTGCCGCGCGTTCCGACGCGCCCGCGTCGCCGAAGCCGACGGCGGCTGTGGCTCAGGAAGAAGAACCGCCGGAACCCGCCGCCGAAGAGGCGCCAGCTCCCCCGGAGGAAGAGGAGACCCAGCCTGAAGGCGACGCCACCGCCGCCTCGGTCGCTCTGATGAAATTCCTCGAAGGCTCGGTCGCCCACCTGATCAAGTCGAAGGTGGAGCTGACGGCGGCCGACAAGTTCGGCGCCAACCTGTTCCTAGCCGGCGCGGTCGAGGTCATCCGCCTGCAGAACAAGCTCAACAAGAAGCAGTTCGTCGAGCTGCTGGAGCGCACGCTGGCGGTGATCGGCAACAAGAAGGAAGTGGCGCAGCGCCTGGCCGACAAATACGAGGAGTATCTGCTGGAGGCGCAATACATCAAGATGTTCCACGCTGGCACCACGGCGCTGGAGCGCTTCCTGAAGGGCAACAGCGATTCGATTCGCTCCTTCGCCGCGGCCGTGCCCGACTGGCGCAACCCGAAGGACCAGATGGTCAAGGCCGACGGGCCGATCACCGTCATGTTCACCGACATCGTCGGCTCGACCAAGGCGACGCAGCAGCATGGCGACGAAGGCGGCCAGCGCCTGGTGCGCGCCCATAACGCGGTGGTGCGCGTGGCGCTGAAGGAAAACGGCGGCATCGAGGTGAAGCACACCGGCGACGGCATCATGGCGCGCTTCTCCAACTCGGCCAACGCGGTCGATGCCTCGCTGCAGATCATCAAGGGCATGCACCAGTACAACCGCGACCACCCGAATGAATTGCAGCTGCACATGCGCGTCGGCCTCAACGCCGGCGAGCCCATCATCGAGGACGGCGACCTGTTTGGCGCCACGGTGCAGATGGCGGCGCGCATCTGCGACGCCGCCGACACGGACCATTGCCTCGTGTCGAATATCGTGCGCGAGCTGTGCTCGGGCAAACCCATCACATTCAAGGACACGGGCAAATACGCGATGAAGGGCATCGAGCATCCGGTGACACTTTATGAACCGATCGGCCGCTGACATGGCTCGCACGCTGCCCACGGGCGCCAACAACCTCGACGCCTACTGGATGCCCTTCACGGCGAACCAGGTGTTCAAGGACAACCCGCGTTTCCTCGCCACCGCGAAGGACATGCACTACACGGCGGCCGACGGCCGCCCGGTGCTCGATGCCATCGCCGGGCTGTGGTGCGTCAATGCCGGCCATTGCCGCGCGCCCATTGTCGAGGCGATCCGCCGCCAGGCCGGGGAACTCGACTACGCCACCTCCTTCCAGGTGGCGCATCCGATTGCCTTTGAAATGGCGGCGCGCCTCGCCGCGCTGGCGCCGGGCGACCTCAACCGCATCTTCTTCAGCAATTCCGGCTCCGAAGCGGTCGACACCGCGCTCAAGATCGCGCTCGCCTATCACCGCGTGCGCGGCCAGGGCAGCCGCACCCGGCTGATCGGGCGCGAGCGCGGCTATCACGGCGTTGGCTTCGGCGGCATTTCCGTCGGCGGCATCGTCAACAACCGCAAGATGTATGGCACGCTGCTGGCGGGGGTCGACCACCTGTCGGCGACGCACAGCCTGGAACACAACGCCTTCACCCGGGGCCAGCCCGCCTGGGGGGCGCATCTGGCCGACGAACTGGAGAAGCTCGTCGCGCTGCATGACGCGGCCACCATCGCGGCGGTGATCGTGGAACCGGTGGCCGGGTCGGCGGGCGTGCTCGTGCCGCCGAAGGGCTATCTCGAACGCCTGCGCGCCATCTGCGACCGCCACGGCATCCTGCTGATCTTCGACGAGGTCATTACCGGCTTCGGCCGCCTGGGGGCCAGCTTTGCCGCCGAACGCTTTGGCGTCCTCCCCGACATGATGACCACGGCCAAGGGGATCACCAGCGGCACCGTGCCGATGGGGGCGACGTTTGTCCGCCAGGGCATCTACGACGCCTTCCTGCAGGCGGCCCCGGAAGGCGGCATCGAATTGTTCCACGGCTATACCTATTCGGGCCATCCGCTCGCCTGCGCGGCGGGCCTCGCCACGCTCGACATCTATCGCGACGAAGGCCTGTTCGAACGGGCGGCGGCGCTGGAGCCCTATTTCGAGGCCGCGGTGCACAGCCTGAAGGGGCTGCCGCATGTCATCGACATCCGCTCCATCGGCCTGATGGCGGGGATCGAGATGGCGCCCCGGCCCGGCAAGGCCGGCGCGCGCGGGTCCGAGGTCTTCATGCGCGCCTTCGACGACGGGGTGCTGACGCGCTTCACCGGCGACACCATCGCATTGTCGCCACCGTTGATCATTGAAAAGCCACAGATCGACCGTATCGTCGAAACCCTTACCCGGGCCATCCAGGCCACGGCCTGACCTCGCGTCGTTTCATGCGCATCGGCGTTCCCAGGGAAACCAAGAATCACGAATACCGGGTCGGCATGACGCCCTCCTCGGTGCGGGAACTTGTGCATCACGGCCATGCCATGCTGGTCGAGACGAATGCCGGCCATGCCATCGGCCTTGATGACGCGCATTACATCGCCGCGGGTGCGCAGATCGCGCCCGACGCGGCCAGCGTCTTTGCCGCCGCCGACATGATCGTCAAGGTGAAGGAGCCGCAGGCGAGCGAATTCGCCCTGCTGCGGCAGGGCCAGATCCTCTTCACCTACCTGCATCTGGCGCCCGACCGGAAGCAGACCCGCGCGCTGATGGAGGCGGGCGTCACCGCCATTGCCTATGAAACCGTCACCGACGCGCGCGGCGGGCTGCCCCTTCTTGCCCCCATGAGCATGGTGGCGGGCCGCATGGCGATCCAGGTCGGCGCCCATGCCCTGGAAATCCGCCAGGGCGGGCGCGGGCAGCTGCTGGGCGGCGTGCCCGGCGTGCCGCCGGCCCATGTCGTGGTGCTGGGTGGCGGCGTGGTTGGCACCAATGCTGCGCGCATGGCGCTTGCCCTCGACGCGCAGGTGACGGTGGTCGACAAGAGCCTGTCCCGCCTCTACGACCTCGCCATGCAATACGGGCCCGCGCTTCGCACGGCCTATGCCACCATCGACACGATCGAGGACCTGGTGCTGCAGGCCGATCTCGTGGTCGGCGCGGTGCTGGTGCCGGGCGCGGCGGCGCCGCGGCTGGTGACGGCGGAGCAGGTGAAGCGCATGAGGCGTGGCGCGGTGATGGTCGATGTCTCCATCGACCAGGGCGGCTGTTTCGAGACGAGCCGGCCGACCACCCATGCCGATCCCACCTATGTCGTCGACGGCGTGGTGCATTATTGCGTCACCAACATGCCGGGCGCGGTGGCGCGCACCTCGACCTTCGCGCTCAACAATGCAACCTTGCCCTTCATCATGGCGCTGGCCGACAAGGGCTGGCGCGGGGCGATGCGGGGCGATCCGCATCTCGCCAACGGCCTGAACGTTCTGCAGGGCCGTCTCATCAATCCTGCGGTAGCCAACGCCCTGGCCATCGACCATTTGCCGCTGGCGCGCGCCCTGGAAGGCTAACCCCCTCGTGAGTGCCGGTGTCATTCTTCTCTTCCTCGTCTATGGCGTGGTGGGCGCGGTTGCGGTCGTCGCGCACAAGACGATCTTCACCGCTTGGCGGGCGGGCCATCGCACGCGCGCGGGCCTTCTCCTGCTGCTGGCGGGCGCCGGTTATTGCAGCACCTTCTTCACCATGTTCCTGCTGCTCGACCGCGCGCTCTTCGCCGCTGCGGTGCCGATCTGCCAGGGCCTCAGCATGGTGGCCACGGCGCTGGCCGGTCGCTGGTTCCTGAAAGAGCCGCTGACCTCGCGCACCCTTGTCGGCAACGGCTTCATCGTCGCCGGCGCCGTTTTCCTCGCGCTGGGGCCGGCCTGATGCGCATCCTGCTCGCCGCCCTGCTCTACGCCGCGTCCGGTATCCTGGCCGCCGTCGGCCTCCTGCTGCTCAAGACGACATCGCCGCCGCTGCGGGCCGGGGACTTCAGCCTCGAGGCCGTGCTCCCCGTGCTGGGCGGCTTCCTTGTATACGGGACAAGCTTCCTCTGCTTCACCGCGGTGCTCTGGTGGCAGCGGTTGGGCGCCGCCTATCCCATCGGGGTCGGCGTGACCGTTCTGTCTTCTTTCGCCGTATCTCTGTATTGGTTGGAAGAGCCATGGGGCTGGCGTTCGGTGGTCGGCGCCGTGCTGATCCTGGTCGGCATCCTGCTGGTCGGCTACCAGGCCGATCCGGTGGTGGAAGAAGACCGGAAACCCGGTGGATGAGGCTGTTCGTCGTGTGCGCTGAACCATTTGTCGTGAGCGGAGTGTCCCGTGGCGTCTGAGCCGTCATCCCCGATCCTGGTGGGCAATCCCGGCGCCCA
>CAXNFA010000021.1:0-9196 GCA_964201105.1 Alphaproteobacteria bacterium
TCAGGAACCCCTTGACCGCATCAGGTGAGTCCGGACCACCCAGATTGAACAGCACCACAGCATGACGCGCCATGGGCTCAGCCACGCCAGCTGCGTACTATCTCAGCCAGTTGCGCCACATGCTCCGGCGGCGTCTGCGGCAAAATCCCATGCCCCAGATTGAAGATGTAACGGTCGCCACCAAGGGCGCTGAGAATACGTTCGATCTCCGCCTGCATCGGCTGGCCGCCCGTCAAGAGCATCACCGGGTCAAGATTGCCTTGCAGCGTACAGGTTGGCTGCAGCCACTCCGCCGCCCAGTGCGCCGGAACAAAGGGGTCCAGGCTGACACCATCGACACCCGTCTCGCTGATGTAATCCGCCAGCAGCATGCCCGCACCGCGGGGAAAGCCCATGATCGGAACGGCGGGATAGCGGGCCCGCACACGGCTGACGATCCGTCGCGTCGGCTCGATGCAGAAGCGGCGGAACGCAAATTCGGGCAGCACCCCCGCCCAGGTGTCGAAAATCTGGATCACCTCGGCGCCGGCCTCGATCTGCGCGATCAGATAGCGCGATGTCGATTCAACCAGCTTCTCCATCAGCTGGCGGAAACCGTTCTCGTCGCCATAGGCCCAGGCCTTTGTGTGCTCGAAATTGCGCGAGCTGCCACCTTCGACCATGTAAGTCGCGACGGTCCAGGGCGCACCTGCAAAGCCGATCAGCGCGACATCGGAAGGCAGTTCGCGGCGCAGGTTGCGCACCGTCTGCATAACCGGCGCCAGGACCTCATCCACTCGCGTGACATCGAGCTTGCCCAGACCTTCGACGCTGCGGATCGGCTCGAGCACTGGTCCCTCGCCCTCTACGAAGGACAACGGCTGTCCCATGCCGTAAGGGATCAGCAGGATGTCAGCGAAGAGGATGGCCGCATCCGGGTGATAGCGCCGGATTGGCTGCAGAGTCACTTCCGTGGCGAGGTCAGGTGTCAGGCACAGTGACAGAAAACCCTTTGCCTGCTGCCGCACGGCACGATACTCGGGCAGATAGCGGCCAGCCTGACGCATCAGCCAGAAGGGCAGTGGCCGCACGCTTTCGCCGGCCAGCACACGCAGCAGGGGTTTCTCGATCTGAAGGATGGTCACGCCGAATCTTTCCGGGCCGGCAAAGCAATCCCTGCGTCTCGGGTTCGGCCCACCACTTCTTATAAGGAGTTAAAGAATCTGGTGGTAGTGGTAGTTGGTGGGTGCAAACACGGGGATTAATGCGCTGTCCCGTTTAACCTAACACCATGGTTTCATGGGGTGTGATTTACGGTGGATTGCGGACAAAGACCAAAACATCACTGAATCGCCTTCTCCTGCTTCATTGTGTATTGCGGGGATCACCGGGATGGATCTCTGGATTTGAAGTTGCCCCCAGGTGGACTCCCATGTTCCACAGGCTGGTATGGCCATTGCCCCCAAGGGATGAGGAGGTGTTGGCCGAATCAGCTGTCGGGGAGCGATTGGGCGGCAGGCGCCTTGCCTGTTAATAGTGTGCCTGTTGTCCCGCCTCCATACACAGGGGCCTGGGGATAGTCCTGGGGTTGTCATGCGCCGCTTTAACCTGCATCTCGTTTCGGACGCCACCGGGGAGACCCTTGAACTGGTCGCCCGCGCCGCCATTACCCAGTTCGAGGAAACCGAGCCCGAAATCTTCATCTGGAACATGATCCGGTCGCCTGGACAGCTACAGGTCGCGATCGACGGTATCCAGGAAAGTCCCGGCGTCGTCTATTTCACCCTGGTCAACCGTGACCTGAAGCGCGACCTGCAGAACGCCTGCCGCAGCATGGAAGTACCCTGCGTCGATATCCTCGACCCAGCCATCGCAGTCCTCCGTTCTTACCTCAAGACAGAGGCGAGCAACGAGCCTGGCAGCCAGCACGAAATGGACGAGGAATATTTCCGCCGTATCGAGGCGATGACCTTCTGCCTTGCCCATGATGACGGACAGTCGGTGCATGATATCGACCAGGCAGATGTCATCCTGCTGGGTGTGTCGCGGTCGTCAAAGACACCAACCTGCATGTATCTCGCCAACCGCGGCATCAAGGCCGCGAATATTCCCCTCGTGCCGGGACAGGCCCTGCCGGATGAAATCATCGGTATGCGCGGGCCACTGATCGTGGGCCTGACCAACAGCGCCAAGCGCCTGGCGGAAGTGCGTCGCACACGTCTGCAGCAGCTGCACAAGGAAGACGATACGTCCTACACCGACGAGGATTCGATCAAGGCTGAGGTGGCGGAAGCCCGCCGCCTGTTCAACAGGAACAAATGGCCCGTCATTGACACCACCGGGCGTTCGATTGAGGAAACGGCGGCCGCCATCCTGCGGCTGCTGCAGAAGCGGAACGCGCCCAATGACTGAGTCCATTGTCATTCTTGCCTCGGGCAGCGCGACGCGAGCCCGGATGCTGCGCGCCGCTGGCCTGCTGATCGAGATCGACCCGGCCGGCGTGGATGAAGACGAGATGAAGGCCAGCATGAAGGCCGAAGGCGCGCCCGTGTCCGATGTCGCCCAGGCGCTGGCCGATCTCAAGGCGGCCCGGAAGTCGGCCAGCTATCCGGGCCGCTTCGTTATCGGCGCCGACCAGATGCTGGATTGCGATGGTGCCTGGTTTGACAAGCCGCCGACACTGGATCGGGCGCGTGCCCAACTTTCCGCCCTGTCAGGCCGCACGCACCACCTGCATACGGCGGCGGCCATCGCCCGCGATGGCGGCGTAATCTGGCGCCACATGACGCGGCCCGCCCTGACCATGCGCAAGCTGTCGGACGGTTTCCTGGACGACTATGTGCAGAGCGAAGGCGAAGACCTGCTCGGCTCGGTGGGTGCCTACAGGCTCGAAGGCCGCGGCGCGCAATTGTTCGCCGATATTCGCGGCGACTATTTCTCCATCCTCGGCCTGCCGCTCTTGCCGCTGCTCGATTTTCTCCGTACCCATAAAGTCCTGCCGACCTGAAAGACGCCTCTGATGTTGCTCACCGGTAAGGCACGGATTGCCGGCGTGATCGGCTGGCCCGTCAGCCATTCCCGCTCGCCACGCCTGCATGGCCACTGGCTGCGGGCCTATGGCATCGACGGCGCCTATATCCCTCTTGCCGTACCGCCGGACCATATCGAGCAGGCCATTCGCGCCCTGCCGGTGCTGGGATTTGCCGGGGTGAACGTGACGGTTCCCCACAAGGAGGCGGCGCTGCGCCTCGCCGACGAGGTTGATGATTTCGCCCGCCGCCTCGGCGCCGCCAACACGCTGGTGGTGAAGCCGGATGGCCGCATCCTGGCCAGCAACAGCGATGCCTATGGCTTTATCCAGAACCTGCGCGAAGGCGCACCCGGTTTCCGGGCCGATGCCGGACCAGCCGTCGTGCTGGGATCCGGCGGCGCGGCGCGGGCGGTGGTGGTGGCGCTCGCCGATGCCGGCGCTCGCGAGATTCGCATCGTCAACCGGACGTCGGCGCGGGCGGAAGAGCTGTGCCGGCTCGCGCCGGGCATTACGCGCGCAGTTCCATGGACGGGCATGGCGGCCGCGCTTGCCGACGCGGCGCTGCTGGTCAACACCACCTCCCTCGGCATGGACGGCCAGCCACCGCTCGAGATCGATCTTGGCCGCCTGCCGACGGGCGCATTGGTCAACGACATTGTTTACACGCCGCTGGAAACGCCATTGCTGAAAGCCGCGTCTGCGCGTGGCAATCCCGTGGTGGATGGCCTGGGGATGCTGCTGCACCAGGCCCGGCCCGGCTTCAAGGCGTGGTTTGGCCGGGAGCCGGAGGTAACGGACGATCTGCGTCAGGTCGTGCTGGGCCGATGATCGTCCTTGGCCTCACCGGTTCGATCGGCATGGGCAAAAGCGAGGCATCGCGCGGGTTCCGTCGCCTGGGCATCCCGGTCTTCGATTCTGACGCCGCCGTCCACAAGGTCATGCGCCGCAATGGCCGTGCCGTCCCACGCATCGCGTTTGAATTCCCCGACGTGGTGACGGACGGCGTTATTGACCGCCAGGCCTTGGGCCGGCATGTCTTTGCCAACCCGTCCTCTCTGCGCCTTCTGGAATCGATCGTCCACCCGATGGTGCGAGACGAACGCGAGCATTTCCTGAAGCGCATGCGCGCGCGCCGCCTGCCGCTGGTCGTCCTCGACGTGCCCTTGCTCTTTGAAGGCGGAGGCGACAAGCGTTGCGACTACACGGTGGTCGTTTCGGCCCCGCATCGCGTGCAACGCGCACGTGTCCTGGCGCGGAAAGGCATGACGGTTGAAAAACTCACCGGGATCCTGCGCCATCAGATGCCCGATGCCGAAAAACGCCGCCGCGCCGATTTCGTCGTGCCAACGGGCGGATCACGCCGCCAGTCCTTGCGCGTGATTCGCGGCATCGTCACTATGCTGCGCAACGCACCTCCGAAACGGCGCCGTCATTCTCGTCATGGCTGAACGCGAAATCATTCTCGACACCGAAACCACTGGCCTGCGGCCCGATGAAGGGCATCGCGTGGTTGAAATCGGCTGCATCGAGCTCGTGAACTATGTGCCGACCGGGCGTGTCTACCACGCCTACATCAATCCCGAGCGACCGATGCCACCGGAAGCCTTTGCAGTTCACGGCCTGTCGGACGACTTCCTGCGCGACAAGCCGCTGTTCAGCACCGTGGCGGAGGAGTTTCTCGAATTCGTCGCTGATTCGCCGGTGATCGCGCACAACGCGCGTTTCGACATGGGCTTCGTGAATGCCGAGCTGACCCGGATCAAGCGCAACGCGCTGACGCCGCCGCGCGTGATCGATACAGCGGACATGGCGCGCCGAAAGTTTCCCGGTTCTCCGGCGTCGCTCGACGCACTGTGCAAGCGCTTCAACATCGACAATTCGAGCCGCACCAAGCATGGCGCGCTGCTCGACGCCGAGTTGCTGGCGGAAGTCTATATCGAATTAATCGGCGGCAGGCAGACGTCGCTCGACATCGCCGCCGGTGGCGTCGTGGTCGTTGAGGAAACGACTGTCGTGGTCCAGTCCTGGCCCGACCGTGTCTTCGCCGCGAGCGACGAGGAACTCGCCGCGCATGCCGAATTTCTCAAGAAGCTGAAAGAGCCTGTCTGGCTTCTTCCCTGAAGCGTTCGGCCTAGGCGTTCGGCTGCTGGCCCGACTGCCCCGCGGCCGCGGCGAGCTGCTGCTGGTACATCGTCGTGAAATCGATCGGATCGATCAGCAGGGGCGGGAAGCCACCATCGCGGGTCAGGTCTGCAATCACGCGGCGGGCGAACGGGAAGATCAGCCGCGGGCATTCGGTCAGGCAGATCGCCTGCCGGTGTTCCATCGGAAAATTGCGCAGCTCGAAGAAGCCGGCATAGACAACCTCGGCGACAAAGGCCGTCTTGTCGCCGCGCTTGGCGGTCGCCGTGGTGCGCAGGGCGACCTCGTAGCGGTTCTCGCCCGCCGGCTTGGCCTGGATGTCGACCGTGACCTCGATCTGGGGCGACGGCTCGCCAGGCGCCAAGCTGTTCGGAGTGTTGGGACTCTCGAAGGACGCATCCTTCAGATATTGCGCCAGAAGCGCCATCTGCGGGCGCGTGTCCTGGGCGGCGGAAACGTCGGTCATGCAAGCTCCACGGGCCGAAAGGGAAGTCCGGGCCGCAGCGCGGCGCTGGATCAGGAAAAGGCTGGGCGCCTCGCTAACACAGACGCCCCGCGTGGCACAAGCCGAGGCGGCCGGCTCTAGCGGGGGCGCGCGGGGTTCGACCAGGGGCTGTCGGGGTGGCCCGGGCCAGCAGAAGGCGGGACTTCCGTAAAGTCGCCGTCGATCACCGGACCGCCAACAGGCCCGCGCGGCGCGGGCCCGGGAAAGGGGCCGCTGGCTCCCGCCATGCGCAACGGCATGCGGCGTGCCACCCAAGCCTGGAACGCCGGCACGAGTAGCAGCATGGCAAGAATATCGGTCAGAAAGCCCGGCACCATCAGCAGGATGCCGGCGACAACCGAATAGGCACCGGCGAGCAACGCACCTTCAGGCGATCTGCCGGCTGCCGCATCCGCCCGCGCCTGCCACAACACGGCAAGGCCTGACGCACGGATGAGAAGCATCCCCGCCAGCCCGGTCAAAACCAGCAGCAGCAGCGTCGGCCATAGCCCGATCTGGACGCCTACCGCGATCAGAACCGCGATTTCCGCCAGGGGAAAGCCGATCAGAAAGGCGAGAATAAAGGGCATTGTTGGTTGTGCTATCCCGGTAACGACCCTAGCTATATAGGGCACGTGGTCCCGGGTTCCACCGTTGGACTCCGGCCGGATGACGCATTAGTGTGCGTTTTGCCTGCAAGATCAACGCAATAGCACCGTTTCCAGCGCACGGTGCCCAGAGGACACGATGGGCGAAGGCTTCCAGTTTATCGAAATCGTGCTGTTTGCCATGGTCGCGGTCTTCCTGATCCTGCGTCTGCGCAGTGTGCTGGGCCGCCGCACCGGCGCCGAGCGTCCGCCCCAGCGCCCCGCCTATGCCGACCCGCGCAGCGACGACAAGGTCGTCGCGCTGCCCGACCGCAAGGCACAAGCATCTGACTCCGAGGTCAGCTACAGCAAGGATCCCGCGGTAAACGCCGGCCTTAAGGCCATCATCGGCGCGGAACGTACCTTCGATGCCGAGGAATTCGTCGGCGGCGCCCGTACGGCCTATGACATGGTGCTGGCTTCCTTCGCGACCGGCGACACTGAAACCCTTCGTGCGCTGCTCGACGACGACGTCTACGACCGCTTCCGCCGCGCCATTGCCGACCGGGAAGCGCGCGGCGAGACCCTGGAAACCACGCTGGTGGCACTGCGTTCTTCGGACATCGTCGAAGCCCAGCTGAACGGGCGCAACGCCGAAGTGACGGTGAAGTTCGTCAGCGAACTTGTTTCCGTCACCCGCGACAAGGCCGGTGCGGTCATCTCCGGTGATCCGCATGGCGCGAAGAATGTGACCGACTATTGGACCTTTGCACGCGACACCAGGTCGTCGGATCCCAACTGGAAACTCGTCGCGACACGTAGCGAGTCTTGAACGGGCGTCTCGCCGGGCTGCTCTTCATCCTGGCAGTCCTGGCTCTTGGCATCGGCGCCTTCTGGATCTTCCAGCCCGAGCCGCCGGAAGACCGGCAGAAGTTGCAACCGGTCACCTTCGCGTCGCTTGAAGGCTGGGACAGCGACGCGATGGACCAGGCACTTGGTGCCTTCCAGGTGTCTTGCCGACGGGTGCTGACCTTTCCTGCCGAACGCAGCATGGGCGGAAGCGGCATGGCAGGCACGGCCGCCGACTGGAAACCGGCCTGCGAAGCCGCAGTCGTGTTGCCGCCGACCGATGCCGACGGCGCCCGCCGGTTTTTCCAGACATGGTTTCGGCCGGTTCGCGTGCAGAACAACGGCGACGATATCGGGCTGTTCACCGGCTATTACGAACCGGTATTGAACGGCAGCCTGACGAAAGAGGGGGCCTTCACGACCCCGCTCTACGCCGCGCCGTCGCACCACATCAGCGTCGATCTCGGCGAATTCCGCAATGAGTGGAAGGGCCAGCGGATTGTCGGCCGCGTCGAGGGCAACCGCTTTCGTCCGGCTGAATCGCGCAAGGAAATCGACGCGGGCGCACTTGAGGGCAAGGCCATGCCGCTTGTCTGGGTGGACGATGCGATTGTTGCCTTCTTCCTGCATATCCAGGGCTCCGGCCTCGTTACCTTGCCCGATGGCTCCACGCGGCGCGTTGGCTTCGCCGCCACCAATGGCCAGCGCTATTACGCCGTCGGCAAGACACTCATCGACAAGGGTGAGGTGCCCGCCGACCAGATGTCGATGCAGGCCATTCGTGCATGGATGGAAAAGAACCCGGATCAGGCGCAGGCGCTGATGGAGGAAAATCCGTCCTTCGTCTTCTTCCGCTTCCTCGAAGGCGCGGCGCCCGTTGGCTCGACTGGCGTCGGATTGACTGCGGGGCGATCGCTCGCCATCGACCCCAAATGGATTGCCTATGGCATCCCGCTCTGGCTCGATCTCAACGTGAATCCGAAGGATGGTGCGGCGAAGAGGCCGACGCAGCTGCGCCGTCTTGTCGTGGCCCAGGATACGGGCGGCGCCATCCGCGGCATCGTGCGCGGCGACGTCTATTGGGGCACGGGGGACGATGCCGCGAATCTCGCGGGCGCCATGAAGGAATATGGCCGCTATTACGCCCTGCTGCCGCGCGACCTGCTCGCCCGCCAGTCGAGGGAAAGCGGGAACTGAGATGGCACGCGCGCGCCGGCCGGGGGCCGGTGTCCGCATCCTCGCCCCGGAGGAACAGGCGTTGTGGGACGCCGTGACGCGAGACATGCGCCGCCTCCATGGCAACCGCAAACCCGCTGCGATCGTTGTGCTCGAACCCGCGGATGCTTCATTCGCCGCCGCGGCTCCGGTGAGGGCGCGGCTGCCGGCCACTGTTGCGCCCCAACCCGCCGTCACGCTACCCGTCGTCGACGCATTGTCGATCGACCGTCGCAGCGCGCAGAAATTGCGGCGCGGCAAGCTGGCCATCGAAGGGCGGCTCGACTTGCATGGCATGACGCAGGATGAGGCCTATCACGCGCTGTCCGGTTTCATCACCTCCAGCGTGCGGCGAGGCCACAAATATGTGCTGATCATCACCGGTAAGGGCTCGTTCCGGTCGCTGCGCGACGGGCGCATGTTCGAAACGCCGACCGGGGTCTTGCGCGACCAGCTGCCGAAATGGCTGGCCGCCCCGTCGCTGCGTCGCCATATCCAGGCGATCCAGCCAGCGGCGCGCCACCACGGCGGCGATGGCGCCTTCTACGTGCTGCTGCGACGCGAACGCAAGGGGACGGCATGACACCCTTCGGCGAGAAGATGCGCGCCTTGCGGCGGGACCGCGGGCTGACGCTGAAGGAAATGGCGGCGGGCCTGCAATTGTCGCCGGCCTATCTCTCCGCGCTGGAGCATGGCAAGCGCGGCAAGCCTTCAGCCGTTCTGCTGCATCAGATCTGCAGCTATTTCCAGATCATCTGGGATGAGGCTGAAGAGCTGAAGGAACTCGCTGGCGTCTCCCATCCGCGCGTTGTCGTCGACACGGCGGGCCTCAGCCCGCGCGCCACCTTGCTGGCGAACAGGCTGGCCGCGAAGATCGGCAGCCTGCCGGAGGAAACGGTGGACCGTCTC
>CAXNFA010000022.1:0-9187 GCA_964201105.1 Alphaproteobacteria bacterium
AACCTAGAAATTGGGGTTTGTTATGGTACAAGGACTTTCCATTCTGACGAACTCGGGTGCCCTGACGGCGCTTGAGCAACTGACACGCACCAACAAGAAGCTGAACACGACGCAGCTTCGCATCACGACCGGCCTGAAGGTTACGGGCCCCAAGGATGACGCGGCCACCTATGCCATCGCACAGCGTCTGCGCGGCGACATCGCCGGCACCAACGCGGTGAAGATCGCGCTGTCGAACGGCGAGGCGACGGTCAACGTGGCCATCTCCGCCGGCAAGTCGATCGCCGACCTGCTGACGGAAATGAAGGCAAAGATCGTGCAGGCCAACCAGGCCGGCCTCGACAGCGCCTCGCGCACGGCCCTCAACAACGATTTCAAGGCGCTGCGTGACCAGGTCGAGTCGATCGTCGCCACGGCCGCCTTCAACGACAAGAACCTGATCGAATTCAGCGCCACCAACCTGCAGGTTCTGTCCACCGTGGACGGCAGCACGATCACGGTGAGCGCACAGAAATTCGACACCTCGACGCTGACGCTCGCCAGCGTCGACCTGCTCACCAGCGCCGGCGCCTCGAGCGCGCTGTCCTCGATCGAAACCGCCATCACGCGGGTGGCCGACGGCCTTGCCAACCTTGGTTCGGCCGCCAAGCGTATCGACGTGCAGACCGAATTCACCACCTCGCTGGTGAACATCCTGACGGAAGGCCTCGGCAACCTGGTCGACGCCGACCTGGCGGAGGAAAGCGCGAAGCTGCAGTCGCTGCAGATCCAGCAGCAGCTGGGCGTTCAGTCGCTTGCCATCGCCAATGCCGGTCCGCAGACGATCCTGTCGCTGTTCGGCGGCTAAAGTTAAGGGACGGGGGACGGAGAAAAGCCGGCCGGGGCAACCCGGCCGGCTTTTTGCTGCTTCCGCTTCAGCCAGCCAGCGCGTGGCCGATGCACAGCACCGTGCAGCCTTCGCCGCCTGCCGCCTTCACCGTCAGCTTCGCCGGCGCGCGCCAGTCGAGATAGGCGCCCTTGCGCAGCGCCAGATCCTGACTGCCGTCGCTGAGCGTCATGCTGCCGTTGACGACATAGAGCCAGCGGCGGTGTTCGTCGGTGGTGAGCGCCTGCCCCGCCGCGCTGCCGAACGGCACATGGACCATCGTCACCGGGTAGAAGGCAGGCGGTGCGCCCGTCTCCTTCAGCGACACCATGCGCTGCATCCAGCCCTTCACGGCGGGATGTGGCACCCAGTCCAGCTTGCCCGTGTCGATGATGTTGGGGACCGTGAAGTCGCGGCCGTGGTTGTCGAAATTGCCTGCGAAGTCGAGATAGATGCTTTCCTGCAGGTCGGCCTCGAACTCGTCGCCATGCGTGCTCCAGATCAGGAAGGTGCCGCCCGCTTCCGACGTCTGGTGGGCGCCGCGGCCATGCACGCTGCGCGGCGGCCGGTCCATGAAGTCGCCCTCGCGGAAGACCACGTCCCAGCCCTTGGTGTCATTGGCGTCCTTGAATTCCCAGTCCGGCAGGTCGCCGCCGACAAAGAAGAAGGTTTCGCGCACCGTGCGGTGATAGCGGCGCACCGACTGGTCGGCCTTGCCCGAGAAGGCGTAGCGCAGGTGCACATAGCCTTCCGTCTTCGGGTCGACATAAAGCACCTTGCGGATCGAGCCGGGCAGCACGTGGTGCTCCCAGGGCATCGTGGCGGTGTCGTGGAGTGTATAGGGCTGCGTGGTCATTTTTCGGTGTCCTCCCGTGGCGGAAAGCTAGATCAGAGCTTGACCATCCCCCAAGGGGAAATCTGACAATCGCCTTCAATTGGATTTGGAGTGAACCATGGCCAAAACCTATCGCGTCGACGGCATGTCCTGCGGCGGCTGCGTGAAATCGGTCAGCAACGCCATCATGGCGAAGGATCCCAAGGCCCGCTTCAGCGTCGATCTGCCCGGCGGCATCGTGCGGGTGGAGAGCGAAACGGCCGAGCCGCTGGTGATTGCTGCCATCACCGACGCCGGTTTCGGCTTCAAGGGCGTCAGCGCCAGCTAGCGGGGGCTTGACCCGCAAGCCCCGAGGGCAGACATGGACAAGGGCGGCGGATGAGCCGCCCTTTTTTATGAGCGTCCATGTCGCTGATCCCCGTGTCCGTCCTCACCGGCTTTCTTGGCGCCGGCAAGACCACCCTGCTCAACCGCCTGATGCAGCGGCCCGAGATGGCCAACACCGCCGTCATCATCAACGAGTTCGGCGAGATCGGCATTGACCACCTGCTGGTGGCGCGCAGCGACGAGAATGTGATCGAGATGGCGAGCGGCTGCCTGTGCTGCACCATCCGCGGCGACCTGATCGAAACCTTCGACGACCTGCTCGCGAAGCGCGACGCCGGCACCATCAAACCCTTCGACCGCGTGGTCATCGAAACCACGGGCCTCGCCGACCCCGCCCCCATCCTGCACACGCTGATGAGCGACCCGAAGCTGTTCCGCCGCATCGCGCTCGACGGCGTCGTCACGCTGGTGGACGCGATGACGGGCAAGGCGACGCTCGACCGTCACCCGGAGGCTGTGAAGCAGGCCGCGGTCGCCGACCGCATCGTGCTGACCAAGGCCGACATGGCCGGCGCGACATCGCCCGGTGACATCGCAACGCTGACGGCGCGGCTCAAGGCCCTGAACCCGGCGGCGCCGGTTATTCCGGTGGTGCGCGGCGAGATCGATCCGGCCCGCCTTTTCGACGCTGGCGTCTACGACCCCACCACCAAGCACCCCGACGTGCTGGGCTGGCTGCAGGCCGAGGCCTATCTCGCCCCGCATCAGCACGACCACGCCCATGGGCATGACCACGGGCATGACCATCATGGCCACGACCATGGGCGAAGCGGCCAGGACGCGCATGACGTCAATCGCCACGATGCCCGCATCCGCGCCTACTGCGTTGTGCGCGACCAGCCCATCAGCGCCCAGGCCTTCAACCTGTTCGTCGAGATCCTGACCGCCAATGCGGGCGAGAACCTGCTGCGGGTGAAGGGCATCCTGAACCTGACCGAGGCGCCGGACACGCCGGTGATCGTCCATGGCGTGCAGCACCTGTTCCACCCGGTCGAATTCCTGCAGGCCTGGCCGAGCGAGGACCACCGCAGCCGGCTGGTCTTCATCACCCGCGACATTCCGCAGGATCACATCGAGCGGCTGCTCGACGGCCTGAACACGGCGGGCTAGCGCTCTAGCCCCGGCCGCGATAGGGCGACACGCCCGGATCGGGCACGTAGATGCCCTTCGGCGGCTCGCCTGTCTGGAAGAAGACATCGATGGGATTGCCGCCGCGCGGATAGAAGAAAGCGGTGATGCGCAGCCAGCGTGGCTTCAGTTCACCCGTCAGCCGCCTGGCGATGCCGACCGTGACTGATTCATGGAAGCTCGCCTCGTTGCGGAAGCTGTGCATGTAGAGCTTCAGCGCCTTGCTCTCGACCAGCCAGCGATGCGGCACATAGTCGATGACGATATGGGCGAAGTCCGGCTGGCCCGTGACGGGGCACAGGCTGGTGAACTCCGGGCAGGTGAAGCGCACGACATAGGCGCTGTCCGGATCGGCGTTCGGAATGCGGTCGAGGACAGCGTCTTCCGGCCGGGCCGGCATCGCGGTCTTGCGGCCGAGCAGGGTGAGTTCGCCCGTGGCCTGGCCGGCCTTCCTGCGCGGCCCCGAAACCCTGGCCACCGCGGATTTCCTCTTCGCCATCGTCCCCTCCATGCAAAAGGGCCGGCGGTTGTCCGCCGGCCCCTGGTGCCATCGTCTCCGGCCGAAGCCGGGCAGAAGGTCTTACTTCGACACTTCTTCGACGATCTTGTCGTAGTCCTTGTCCGACTGCATCGTGAGCTGGTCGAGTTCGACCTGGACGATGCGCAGGATGCGGGCGATGTAATCCGCACGCCACTGGACGCGCCACTGCTCGACCGCTTCGGTCGGCTTGTAGCCTTCGATGTTGTCCGAGGTGGGGAGCTTCTTCTTCTCGGCCAGACGCTCGTGGGTATCGAGACGCTCGCGGATCACCGACACTTCGCCGGTCAGCGCCATGATCATGGCGAGCAGCTTGTCGATGTTCGGGTCGTCGAAGAAATAGGGGCGACGGCCCTTCGCGGTGCGAATGCGCTTGATCTGCGGCGCCGCGGCCGGAGCAGCAGCCTTCGCCGCCGACTTCTTGGGGGCAGCCTTGCGAGCGGGAGCAGCCTTCGCCTTGGTGGTTTTCTTGGTGACGGTCTTGGGCGCCGCTTTCTTAGCTTTCTTCATGGCCATGTGATGTGCCCTCTGTGATCGGTCAATTTGGACGGGTTCCCTGCCGGACCTGCTAGGCAGTTTTTTTCTTGATGATCCGGGCAAACTTTCTGCGTTCGGGCTTAAGCCTGTCAAGCCCGTATACACGCTCATGCCGGTGAATCTTGCCGCATTCGGACAAAGGTTCGCCGCAGCCTACTTTCGTCGCGAAAACGGACCTGCAAACAGGGGCGAATGGCGGCGGTTGGCGCGCGGCGCTGTTGACTTGCGATCATGCATTCGGTCCTGTGTCCACCACGTCGCAAGGAGTGGTGGAGGGCCCGATTCATGGCTGATTTCAAGGATCGTGTGGTTGTTGTGACCGGTGCGGCAGGCGCCCTGGGCGGCGCCATCGCCGATGCCTTCCTCGCTGCGGGCGCCCGTCTGGTGCTGCCCGATTTCGCTGGCGACCGTCTGGTGGCGCGATTTGCCGCGTTGCGCGGCAAGCCGGATCATGTTTTGGCGCCCGGCGCCGACCTGACCGATGCCATCGGCGTGACCCGCCTGATCGACGATGCGGCGGCGAAGCTGGGCGGCATCGACATCGTCGTCAACACGGTGGGGGGCTTTCGGGGCGGCCAGCCGCTGCATGAATCGTCGCTCGCCGACTGGGATGTGATGTTGCAGATGAACCTTCGACCGACCGTGCTGGTCTGTCGCGCGGCGATCCCCCATCTCCTGCGCCGCGGCCAGGGCGGCCGCATCGTCAATATCGGCGCGCGGCCCGGCGCCAGTGGCGTCGGCGGCCTGTCCGCCTATGGTGCCAGCAAGGCGGCGGTGATTCGCCTGACCGAAAGCCTGTCCGAGGAGTTGAAGGAAAAAGGCATCACCGCCAACAGCGTGCTGCCCAGCACGATCGACACGCCCGACAATCGCGCCGCCATGCCGGATGCTGACCCCGCGCGCTGGGTCGCGCCTGACGCGGTGGCCGATGTCGTGCTCTTCCTTGCCAGCCACGGCGGACGCGCCGTTTCCGGCGCCGCCATTCCGGTCTACGGCCTCGCCTAGGGCGGGGCCTCTTCAGACGCAATCGCGTCTAAAGAGGGATACAGGCTCGGGAATCCCGCAAAGCTGACTCAGGGCTGGGCCACGCAGACGGCCTCCAGCACTGGCAGGCGCCAGGTCTCGGCGCGTGTCTTCCAGGCGTCGAAGGCCTTGTCGCCGGCCAGCGGTGCGACGGAGAAGCTGCTGAAGCGCTGCACGCCGCGGATGGAGCCTTCGACACGCCATTCTTCCGCGCCGTCGGCCTGGGCTTCGCCCGCGACGAAGACGATGCGATCGCCCACCGGCGCGCGGCGCGGCCCCTTGCGCTGCGCGAGATAGACATGGGCGTTGACCGACAGGTCGTCGGCCTTCGGTCCCTGACCCCAGAGGTCGCGCCAGCCCGCGGTGAATTTCACCACGTCTGGATTTTTCCAGATGCGGTCTGCCGCTACCGCGTTTTCGATCAGCATGAAGTCGAACCAGCCATAGCCAGGCGCCGCACCCGCCTGGTTCACCACTTTCCAGTTCATGTAGCGCAGGATGCCGGGCACGCCGTTGAAGAAGGGATTGTCGACGCGGCGCAGCCAGTCTTCATAGCCGCGCGCGACGGAGTCAGCGCGCGGCGTGTAGGTAAGGATGATCATCGTGTCGGTTTCGGCGGTCTGGACCATGGAGGCTCCGATAGGCTGCGGCGTGGCACGGCAAAGATTGTAGCCGAGGTGCGACCATGGGATAATGCGCGAGCCGGCTGGTGTGCACCATCAGGTAAGGCCCGGTTGCAGCCCCGATACCGAGATTGAACAGCGCCCTGCCGGGCGCGAAGATCGAACAGCCGCCCCCGGGCGAGAGATTGCGTATTGCCCGCGGATGCCCGTGTCCGCGCCTGTCTGGAGGTCGCTGCTTTTCATGTTCTGGGGTTTTTTCGGTCTCATCAGCGACTCCCTTGCCATCGACCTTGGCACCACCAACACACGCATTTACATCCGGGGCCGCGGCATTGTGCTTGACGAGCCCTCGGTCGTGGCCGTGGGCGAATCCGAGCAGACGCGCCAGATTCTGGCTGTTGGCGAGAAGGCCGCGCGCATGATCGGGCGCACGCCGGTCAACATTCGCGCCGTGCGCCCCATGCGGGCCGGCGTGATCGGCGACTTCGAGATCGCCCAGGAAATGATCCGCCACTTCATCCGGCGCGCCAACAAGCGGTCCGACCTGGCGCGCCCCCGCATCATCATCACCGCGCCGTCGTCGTCGACGGCGGTCGAGCGACGGGCGATCCGCGAGGCGGCGGAAGCCGCAGGCGCCCGCCAGGTCTTCGTCATCGAGGAAGCCATGGCGGCGGCCATCGGCGCCGGCCTGCCCGTCACCTCGCCCACCGGATCGATGGTGGTGGATATTGGCGGTGGCACCACCGACGCCGCCGTCCTGTCGCTCGGCGGCATCGTCTGCACCCAGTCGGTCGATGTCGGCGGCCAGGTGATGGACGAAGCCATCATGGGCCATGTGCGCCGCGTCTATAACCTGCTGGTCGGCGAGGCAAGCGCGGAGCTGGTCAAGATCACCATCGGCTCGGCCATCCTGCCAGCGTCAGGCGAAGGCGCGACGATGGAGATCAGCGGCCGCGACCTCGCCAGCGGCGTGCCGCAGCGCATCACGGTGACCGAACAGGAAATCGCGCGCTGCCTGATGGAGCCGGTGGCGACCATCGTCAGCACGGTGAAGAATGTCCTCGAGCAGGTGAAGCCGGAGCTGGCGGCCGACATCGTCGACAGCGGCATCGCATTGACGGGCGGCGCATCGCAGTTGCGCGGCATCGACCAGGTTCTGCGCGAGGCGACCGGCCTGCCGGTTTTCGTCGCCCAGGATCCGCTGACCTGCGGCGTGCGCGGCGCCGGCCAGGCGCTGGAAGAAATGCGCACCCTGAAAACCGTGATTCAGAGCTAGAAGCTGGCCGCTTCAGGCGCGATCGCGTCTGGAGCGAGATGCGGTTCTGGACCCCTGACAGCGCCGGATAGCCGGCAGCGTCAGACCTTGCGCGGCGCCTCGCCCTTTTCCAGCACGATGATGGCGGACTCGACGTCGCCGATCAGCTGGCCGATCAGGTGGCGGTAGGCGACGAGCAGGGCGTCGGGTGTACGCTTCTCGCCGACGATGTGCCCCAGCGCACTGGCGAAGCTCGGCTGCCGGAACATATGAAAACGCAAGCCGTCATGGCCAAAGATGTCGCTCAGCCGGCCGTTGATGTCCTGCCAGAGGCGCTCGAGCTTCTTTTCCAGGCCCGAATCGAGACGGTTGGGGTCGATGGCGCGCAACTCGCCGAGCAGTACCCGAAGCAGGGGGATGGCGTCCTTCGAACGCGAGCCCGACGAGGCCTTGGGACTCATGCCTGCTCCCTTCCGCGAAGACTCGTCGGAACGCGGACCGGCAAAACGTGACAAACCATTGTTACTCATAACCACCCCGAAACTACCCTTCGAAACATGCTGCGGATGCAGTTCATACGGTATCGCCCAAACAGCTCGCGCCGTGCCAAACCCCGTCATGGTTCATCCTCCCGCTACATACGGGGTGAACGTACGAGCGAGGCCATGGTGCCCTGCTACCGCATGGCAGCAAGAAGAACAGCGGGGCCGGGTTGGAGAACGGATGAAACAGGCGTGGCCCGCGGATTGCACATTCGGAACGCATGGCATTACACACTCGGAAAACGCGAGCTCGTCGTGAAACCGATATAGGCAGGCCGGGCGTTTCCTGCTGTGGCAATATCGTGGCATGTTGGAGTACCGAAACCCGGTACACGCATGCCGCAATTCCGCCGCGACCTGCTGCTACCAGACCGGCCCCGTGATGCGCGCATTGCTCCTTCTTCGTCCCCTCGTCCTGATCGCGATGACCTCGCTGCTGTCAGCCTGCGCCGGCATGCTGCCGCCACGCGATCAGCCGGCCCCCGTCCAGGCCTCTGCGCCCGCCCCGGAGGCGCCGGTGGTCCCGGCCGCCCCGCCCCCCGTGCCGCCGGCAGAGCCGCCGCGCGCCATGACGACACCACCCACGGCCCGCCCGCCAGCGGCCCCGCCGCCGGTGGCGACGCCCGCCGTGCCCAACGACCCGGTCATCCTGGTCGGCCTGACCCAGGAGCAGGCAAATGCCATGCTCGGGCCGCCTTTCAGCATCCGTCAGGAAACCCCGGCTACGGTATGGGCGTATAGGATAGGCGACTGCCAACTGGACCTTTTCTTCTACGAGGACGTCAAGTCGAAGCGGCAACAGTCCCTCGCCTACGAACTCCAGACCCGCGAAAAAACCGACCAGGCGCAGCGCGCTTGCTTCAACAGAATTTGGACCGCAAAGAATGGCCGCTGAGGATAACGCGACGGACAAGCGCATCGTGATCGTCGATGACGACGATCTCTTCCGGGAATCCGTCACCGAGAACCTGCGCGAGGCCGGCTATCTCGTGGTCGGATTCGACCGCGGGCGGAAATTCCTCGACTTCATGCGCAACGAACAGGGCATCGACCTGATCCTGCTGGACTGGAAGATGCCCGACATGAATGGCATCGAAGTCCTGCGGACCCTGCGCAAGGACGGCTTCGAGGTGCCGGTCATTTTCCTGACCGTGCTGAGCGACCAGGTGTATGAAGAAGCCGCCCTGACGACCGGCGCCGTCGACTTCGTCGAAAAGTCGCGCAGCTTCTCGATCCTGCTGAAGCGCATCCAGCTGATCGAGGGCGGCGCTCGCGGCGGCGGTCCGGCCAGCGACACGCTGGAAACAGGCCCGCAGACGCTCGGCCCGCTGCGGCTGGACGGCCAGCGCGCCTTCTGGCGCGAGAAGCAGGTCGACCTCAGCCTGACCGAATATCGCATCGTCAGCATGCTGGCCCAGAAGGCCAACAAGGACGTGAGCTATCGCGAGATCTAC
>CAXNFA010000023.1:0-9131 GCA_964201105.1 Alphaproteobacteria bacterium
GGCAAGGGCTTCTTCGCGGCCGACCTGGCCCAGGATGATGCGGAAATCTTCGACGCAATCGGCGGCGAACTGAAGCGCCAGCAGACGCAGATCGAACTGATCGCGTCGGAAAATATCGTCAGTCCAGCGGTGATGGCCGCGCAGGGCTCGGTGCTGACCAACAAATATGCCGAAGGCTATCCGGGCAAGCGCTATTACGGCGGCTGCGAATTCGTCGACGTCGTCGAGACGCTGGCGATCGAGCGGGCAAAGCAGCTGTTCGGTGCGCAATTCGCCAACGTGCAGCCCAATTCGGGTTCGCAGGCGAACCAGGGCGCCTTCATGGCGATGATCCAGCCGGGCGACACCATCCTCGGCATGTCGCTCGATGCCGGTGGCCACCTGACGCATGGCGCAGCGCCCAACCAGTCGGGCAAGTGGTTCAAGGCGGTCCAGTATGGTGTGCGCCGCCAGGACAGCCTGATCGACTATGAACAGGTTGAGCAGCTGGCGAAGGAACACAAGCCGAAGCTGATCGTCGCCGGCGGCTCGGCCATCCCGCGCGTCATCGACTTCGCGCGCTTCCGCGCCATCGCCGATTCGGTCGGCGCCTTCCTGTTGGTCGACATGGCGCATTTCGCCGGCCTGGTCGCGGGCGGCGTACATCCCAACCCGCTGCCGCATGCGCATGTCGTCACCACCACGACGCACAAGACGCTGCGCGGCCCGCGCGGCGGCATGATCCTGACCAACCACGAAGACCTTGCGAAGAAGATCAATTCCGCGATTTTCCCGGGCATGCAGGGCGGCCCGCTGATGCATGTCATTGCCGGCAAGGCCGTGGCCTTCAAGGAAGCGCTGCAGCCAGAGTTCAAGGTCTACGCCCGCGCCATCGTCGACAATTCCCGAGCGCTCGCCGCGCGGTTGATGGAAGGCGGCCTCGACATCGTCAGCGGCGGCACCGACACGCATCTGATGCTGGTCGACCTGCGCCCGAAGAAGCTGACGGGCAAGGCGGCGGAACGGGCGCTCGAGAACGCCCATATCACCTGCAACAAGAACGGCATTCCCTTCGACCCCGAAAAGCCGACAGTGACATCGGGCGTGCGCCTGGGCACGCCGGCTGGCACGACGCGGGGCTTTGGCGTGGCCGAATTCCGCGACGTGGGATCGCTGATCTGCGAGGTTCTCGATGGCCTTGCCACCAATCCGGACAACAACCAGGCGGTAGAAGGGCGCGTGCGGGAACGCGTGCTCGAACTTTGCCGCCGCTTCCCGATCTACGGCGGTTGAGCCGGGACGGGGCCGTTATAACAGGGGGATAAAGATGCGCTGCCCGTTCTGTGGCCATGAAGAGACGCAGGTCAAGGATTCGCGGCCCGCGGAAGACAACACCGCGATCCGGCGCCGGCGCTTCTGCCCCGCCTGCGGCGCACGCTGGACGACCTTCGAGCGTGTGCAGCTGCGCGAACTGACGGTCGTCAAGAAGACCGGCCAGCGCGTGCCCTTCGACCGCGACAAGCTCGCCCGGTCGATCATGATCGCGACGCGCAAGCGCCCGGTCGATCCCGAGCGCGTCGAGCGCATGATCAACGGCATCGTCCGCCGGCTTGAATCGCTCGGTGAGTCCGAGATCAAGTCCGACATGATCGGCGAACTGGTGATGGAAGCGCTCGCCAATCTCGACCAGGTCGCCTTCGTGCGCTTCGCCTCGGTCTACAAGAATTTCCGCGAGGCGCGCGACTTCGAAGCCTTCATCGGCGACATGGGCCAGGTCAAAGACGGTGACGACGACTGATGCGGCGGCTGATGCCGCCTGGATGAAGGCGGCATTGGCGCTGGCGCGGCGCGTTCTTGGACAGGTCTGGCCCAATCCGGCAGTCGGCTGTGTGCTCGTCAACAATGGCAGGCTTGTCGGACGCGGCTGGACGCAGAAAGGCGGCCGTCCCCATGCTGAAACCGAAGCCCTGCGGCGCGCCGGCAACGCCGCGCGCGGCGCGACAGCCTATGTCACGCTGGAGCCCTGCAGCCACCACGGCAAGACGCCGCCCTGTGCCGATGCACTCATTGCCGCGGGTGTTGAGCGCGTCGTTGTCGCTTGCCGCGATCCCGATCCGCGGGTCAACGGGGCGGGGATTGCACGGTTGCAGGCCGCGAACATCGCCGTGACCGAAGGCGTCTGCGCCGCCGCAGCCGAAGAGCTGAACGAAGGTTTCTTGCTGCGCATTCGCCGTGGCCTGCCGCTGATCACGCTGAAGACGGGCGCGACGGCCGATGGCCGCGTGGCAACGCCTTCCGGTCAAAGCCAGTGGATCACGGGCCCGGTGGCGCGGGCAGACGTGCATCGCCTGCGTGCAGAATATGACGCCGTGCTGGTGGGGTCTGCGACGGTCGTGGCTGATGATCCGCTGCTGACCTGCCGCTTGCCCGGACTAGAACAGCGCAGCCCTGTGCGTGTCGTGCTCGATGCCCAGCTGCGCACACCCCTGACGGCGAAGCTGGTGCAGACGGCGCGCGAGGTGCCGGTCTGGCTCTTTACCGCCAAGTCCGAAGACGATCCCGCCGCCCAGGCCCTGCGCGCGGCAGGTGTCGATGTGCATCAGGTGGAACTTGACCGCGAAGGCTTCGGTGTGAATTTCCGCCAGTCCTTCGCCGTGCTGGCTGAACGCGGCATCACCCGCGTGCTGGTCGAGGCGGGCGGGCTTCTGGCAGGGTCTCTTCTCATCGATGGTCTGGTCGACCGCCTTGAACTTTATCGGGCTCCCAGCCTGCTGGGCGGCGACGCCCAGCCGATGACCGGCTCCCTCAAGATCACCGATCTGGCCCAGGTGCGGCGTCTTGACCGCATCGCGGTGCGGACGCTGGGACCTGACCTGGTGGAATCTTTCCGGATTCAGCCTTAAGTATTCCCCATGTTCACTGGCATCATCACCGACATCGGCAAGGTCCAGCGCATCGAGCGCCGCGGCGACACGCGATTCGTCATCGGCACGCGCTATGACATGGAGACGGTCGACATCGGCGCCTCCATTGCCTGCTCCGGCCCCTGCCTCACGGTGGTGGACAAGGGCCAGGGGTGGTTCGCCGTCGATGCCTCGGCCGAGACCCTGTCAAAGACGACGCTCGGCCAATGGGCCGTCGACAGTGTGATTAACCTGGAGCGGGCGCTGAAGGTGGGCGACGAACTGGGCGGTCATATCGTCACCGGCCATATCGATGGCTGCGCCGAGATTCTGAGCTGCAGGCCCGAGGGCGACTCCGTCCGCTTCGTGTTTCAGACACCGGCTCCGCTGTCGCGCTATATTGCGCCCAAGGGCGCGGTAGCGCTGGATGGCATATCGCTCACGGTCAACGAGGTCGAAGGCGACACGTTTGGCGTGAACGTCATTCCCCACACCCAGAAAATGACTACGCTTGGTGGCCTGAAGCCTGGTGCGCGGGTCAACCTCGAAATCGACATCCTGGCGCGCTACGTCGGCCGCCTGCGTGAAAGAGACTGACCGTGCAAAAACATTTGCGCACCGAATCCCTGCAGGACTACATCTCGTCGATCGAGGAGATCGTCGAAGATGCCCGCAAGGGCCGCATGTTCATCCTGGTCGATGACGAAGACCGGGAGAACGAGGGCGACATTGTCATACCGGCCGAGAAGGCGACGCCCGAGGTCATCAACTTCATGGCCAAGCATGCGCGCGGCCTGATCTGCCTGTCGATCACGCAGGAGCGCGCGAAGGAACTCGGCCTGCAGCTGATGGCGCGGCACAACGAAAGCCGCCATGAAACCGCCTTCACCGTGTCGATCGAGGCGCGCGAAGGCGTGACCACCGGTATCTCGGCGGCCGACCGCGCCCACACCGTGCAGGTTGCCATCGACCCGGCCAAGGGCCGCGACGACATCGTCTCGCCCGGCCACATCTTCCCGCTCGTCGCCCGTCCAGGTGGCGTGCTTGTGCGCACGGGGCACACCGAAGCCGCCGTGGACATCGCGCGGCTTGCCGGCCTCAATCCCTCGGGCGTGATCTGCGAGATCATGAACGACGACGGCACCATGGCTCGCATGCCGGACCTCGTGACTTTCGCGCAATTCCACAACCTCAAGATAGGCCGCATCGCCGACCTGATTGCATATCGCCGCCGGGTCGACACCCTGGTGCAGCGCGTGGTCGAGACGGAACTCGACAGCCTCGCCGGTGGTGCGTTCCGCATGTTCATCTACAAGAACACCATCACAGGCGTGGACCACATCGCACTGGTGAAGGGCGATGTGAGTGGCGCCGATCCCGTGCTGGTGCGCGTGCACGCGCTCAACATCGCCGAGGACGTGCTGGGCCTGAAGTCCGGGCAGGGCGGCAAGCTGCAGGCCGCGATGCGCCAGATCGGCGAAGTGGGCCGCGGTGTCGTCGTGCTGATCCGCGAGGACCGCCCCGCAACGCTCGCCGAACGCCTGCCGTTCGAACTCGGCCAGACGTCCGATCCGGGCCACGACCTGCGCGACTATGGCGTGGGCGCGCAGATCCTGCTGGATCTGGGCGTGCGCAACATGATTCTGCTTTCCAATTCCCGCCGCACCATTGTTGGACTCGAAGGTTATGGTCTCACGGTCATCGACTACCGCCCCGTCACGCCGCGCTGAGGCGGAGCCGGGCGCACCGACGCCCGTCATCCTGATCATCGAGGCGCGCTTCTACGAGGACATCGCGGAAGAGCTGGTGCAGGGCGCTATCGCGGCCATCGAGGCGCGTGGCGCGAGCTATATGCGCGTGCAGGTGCCGGGCGCGCTGGAGATTCCGGCGGTGATCCGTTTCGCCATCGGTTCGATGGCGCTGACCGAGGGGCATCGGCGCTTCGACGGCTATGTCGCGCTTGGCTGCGTCATTCGCGGCGAGACGACGCATTACGACCATGTCTGCACGGAAAGCATCCGCGGTGTTCACGACCTTGCGCTGCGCTATGCTCTGGCGGTGGGCAATGGAATCCTGACGGTCGAGAATTTCGACCAGGCCTGGGCGCGTGCCGCGCGCGACAAGGGCAACAAGGGTGGCGTTGCCGCCAATGCCGCGCTCGACATGGTGGCGATCAAGCACAGCTTCCTGCCCCGCCGATGAGCGATCCGGCAAAATCCGGTGCCTCGCGTGCCGCCGCCCGGCGGCTTGCCCGACTGGCCGCTGTTCAGGCGCTTTACCAGATGCTGATGACGGATGTCGCCGGCAAGGTGGCGGCCGACGACTTTCTCAAGCATTACATGCCTGACGCGGCCGAGGGCGTGGATTTCGCCGACATGGACCGCGATCTCTTCAACGACGTCGTGCGCGGAGTCGATGACCGCGAGCCCGACATCGACAAGGCCATCAGGGCGGCGCTCGACGGCGACCGCAGCACCGAGCGGCTGGAGCGCATCCTGTTCGCCACGCTGCGCGCCGGAACTTATGAACTGCTGGTGCGGCTCGACATTCCGGCTCGGGTGGTCATCAACGAATATGTCGAGATCGGCCATGCCTTTTTCGATGGCCCGCAGCCTGGCTTCATCAACGGCGTCTTGCATCGCGTGGCGTCAGCCGCCCGGCCCGGAGAACTCGCCGACGCCAAGGCGGCAGGGTAGGGCAGGCGCCGCATGGCTCGGCCACGGCCATGACCCGGCGCGGCGAATTCGATCTCATCGCATCGCTGTTCGCGCCGCTCAGCGATGAAGAGCATGGCCTCGGCCTTCGCGACGATGCGGCGCGCCTGCGTCCTGATCCTGGCCACGACCTGATCGTCACCACGGATGCGCTCGTCGCGGGAGTCCACTTCTTTGCCGATGATTCGCCGGCGGACATCGCGCGCAAGGCACTCCGGGTGAACCTGTCGGATGTCGCGGCCAAGGGTGCGGTCCCGCGCTTCTACCTGCTCGACCTCGCGCTGCCGGATTCGATCGACGACGCCTGGCTCGAAGGCTTCGCGGCGGGCCTCGGGTCCGATCGCGACGCCTATGGCGTGATCCTGATTGGCGGCGACACGGTGTCGACACCGGGGCCGCTCACACTGGCCATTACGGCCTTTGGCCAGGTGCGGCAGGGGATGGGGCTGCATCGCAACGCGGCGCACAGCGGCGACCGCATCTTCGTCACCGGCAGCGTCGGCGATGCCGCGCTTGGCCTGCGAGTTCGGCGGGGCGAACTGGACATGCTGGCGGCGCCTGCGCGCGATGCCTTGCGGCGACGCTACCTGCTGCCCGAGCCGCGCACCACGGTGGGCCCCCGCCTTGTCGCGCTTGCCCATGCTGCCATGGATGTCTCCGACGGTCTTGTCGGCGACCTTGGCCATATCTGCCGCGCCTCGGGCCTTGGGGCCGAGATCGTGGCGGACATGGTTCCCCATTCAGCTGCCGTGCGCGCGGCGCTGGCGATGGATCCGGGGCTACGGGATGCGGTCCTCACGGGCGGCGACGACTATGAAATCCTGTTCACAGCGCCGGCCCATGCTGCACCGGCGCTGGCGGAGATTGCGGCCGAGACGGGCGTGCCGATCACCGAGATCGGCCGCATGGGGGCTGGTGACGGCGTCACGGTCTGGGGCGATGAAGGCCGTCCGCTGCACTTTGCCAGTCCCGGCCACCGTCACTTCTGAGATCGTTTCGGGCGACAGCGCGCAGGTGCCACTTGTGCCCGATGGGCTGATCGCTAATCTGGCCCCGGGGCGGCCAGCCCTGCAGCAGCCTGACGGTGGGGACCGGTGAAGAAGATCATCATTATCCTGGGAGCGCTTGTGCTCCTCGCCGGTGCCGGGGGTGGTGCGTTCATGGTGCTGTCAGGTGGTGGCTCCGCCCCGCCACCGCCGAAAAAGGTGGCCGAGCCGCCGCCACCGCCAAAGGAAACGTCCTTCCTGGAACTTACCGCAATGTCGGTGCCGGTGGTATCGAACGGCAGGGTACGACGCTATTCCAATGTCATCGCGCGCTATGAACTGCTTGGTTCCAAGGCCGACCACACGCATTCGGAAGAGTTGCGTCCGCGCCTGCGCGACGCGCTGGTCCGCGACTACCATCGGCAGCCGGTCGTCCTGAGCCCCGATGGGCGCGATCTCGATTTCGACAATGTCCGCGCCCGCTTCCTGGCCATCGGCAAGCGCGTCCTTGGCCCGGAGCTTGTCCAGAATGTGTCGGTGGAAGAGGCCCAGGTCTCGCAATTACTCCCGCCTGCACCGCCACCGCCGCGTCCGAGTTCCTCGGCGCACTGACCCCTCTGTTTTCCCGCAAGGCCTCCCGTGTTGAGCCCCGCCAAGAAGAACGTTCTCGTGCTGGCCCTTTGCCAGGCCTTCTTCAATTCGTCGTCGACGGTCCTCGTGATGACGACGGGCCTCGTTGGTTACCAGTTTCTGGGCGAGGACACGACACTGGCCACCGTGCCGGTGTCGGCCATGGTCGTCGGCACCGCGGTCGCGACCATGCCGGCGTCGTGGATCATGCAGAACATGGGGCGGCGCGGGGGCTTCACGGTGGGGGCGCTGGTTGGCTTGCTGGGGTCGATCATTGCCGCCGTCAGCGTGTGGCAGCTCAACTTCTGGACCTTCTCGCTCGGCATCCTGCTGGTCGGCATGTATAACGGCTTCGCCCAGTTGTATCGCTTTGCTGCCGCCGACGTGGCGGACGAGGCCTTCCGTCCGAAGGCGATCTCACTGGTGCTGGCGGGCGGTCTTGTTGCCGCCTTTCTCGGCCCCGAGATCGCCGTGCGCACGATCGACACGGTGCCGGAGATACGCTTCCTCGGCAGCTATCTCGCCATCATCGTCCTCGTGGTCCTTGCCATCATCTCGCTGCAGTTCGTCGATATCCCGCCACGCACGGCGGCGGAGCGGCGCGACACCGGCCGGCCCTTGATGGAGATCATGCGCCAGCCCGTCTATATCGTGGCGGTGCTGTCCAGCATGATCGGCTTTGGCGTGATGTCGCTGGTGATGACGGCAACACCGATTGCCATGGTGGAACAGTTCCACCACACGCTGGGCGACGCCAAATTCGTCATCCAGTGGCACGTCGTGGCGATGTTCGGCCCCTCCTTCTTCACGGGCACGCTGATCAGCCGCTTCGGCGTTCTCAACGTGATCGCCGCCGGTGTGGTCTGCATGGTGGGCGCCATCGCCTTCGCTGTCACCGACACCACGGTGCTCCATTTCTGGTCGGCCCTGTTCCTGCTCGGGCTCGGCTGGAATTTCATGTTCGTCGGCGGATCGACCCTCGTGACCCGTGCCTACCTGCCGTCCGAGCGGATCAAGGCGCAGGCCAGCCATGACTTCCTGGTCTTCGGCATGGTCGCCATCGCCTCGCTGTCCTCCGGCGCGCTGCTGCAACTCCTGTCCTGGCGGGCGGTGGGGATGGGGGCTGTGCCCTTCCTGATCCTGGCCGCGGCGGCCCTGGCCTGGCTGGCGCTGCACGGCCGGGCGGCACCGTCCAGACCGGCCTGAAGAGGCGGAAAACCGGTCCGAATCAACGCGAAAGATTGCGTTCACCCCCGGTCTCTGGCATGTTCCGGCCTGCTTTGCGCCGGGGGGGGGCACGGCGCCGGTCCAGACGCGCTGCCCCCAGCATTCATCACCAAACACGAAAATTGAAGGGCTGATACCGATGTCCCAATGGTTGTGGTTTACGATTGCCACCGGGGTGATCGCTCTCCTCTATGGCTTCGTCACGAGCCGCTCGGTGCTGGCCGCCAGTGCCGGTAACGAGCGCATGCAGGAAATCGCCAAGGCCATCCAGGTCGGCGCGAGTGCCTACCTCAACCGCCAGTACACGACGATCGCTATTGTCGGCGCGGTCGTCTTTGTGCTGCTGACCGCCATCCTCGGCTTCAAGGTCGGCATCGGCTTCCTGATCGGCGGCATCCTGTCGGGCGCCGCGGGCTACATCGGCATGAACATCTCGGTCCGCGCCAACGTGCGCACGGCCGAAGGTGCGCGCCAGGGCATGGCCCATGCGCTCAGCATTGCCTTCCGCTCGGGCGCCATCACCGGCATGCTCGTGGTCGGCCTCGCGCTGATCGGCGTGACCGGCTACTACATGATCCTGCTCGGCATGAACGTGCACGGCCGTGAACTGATCGAGCCGCTCGTCGCGCTCGGCTTCGGCTCCTCGCTCATCTCCATCTTCGCACGCCTCGGCGGCGGCATCTTCACCAAGG
>CAXNFA010000024.1:0-9074 GCA_964201105.1 Alphaproteobacteria bacterium
CAAGCTGGCCGAGGAAAGCCGGCGCCAGCCGGTGGTCCTGTCCCCGCCGTCGGGCAAGACCCTGTCCTTCACCCAGGCGCGCGGTACCATGCCCTTCCCGGCCAAGGGCCGGGTCTTGCGGCGCTATGGTGAACCCGAGGAAACCGGCGTCACCAATCGCGGGCTGGTGATCGAAACCCGGCCTGCAGCCCAGGTTGTGACCCCCTTCGATGGCAGGATTGTGTTTGCCGGGCCATTCCGCCGCTATGGCCAGTTATTGATCATCGCGCATGGCGAGGGATATCATACGCTGCTTGCTGGGATCGCTAGCATCGATGGAGCGGTCGGTCAGTGGCTTCTTGCGGGGGAGCCGATCGGGCGGATGGGGCCGGCGGACGGCCAGAAGCCCGAGCTTTACATCGAGTTGCGCCGTAACGGCGAACCCATCAACCCGCTCCCGTGGTTGGTGTCGGAAACGAAGGTCAATGGCTAATGCGTAATGTCCTAGCGGCTCTCAGCATCGTCGCCCTTCTGCTGCTTGCGGTGCCCAGCGCCCAAACGCAGACCAGTTCGGAAACCTACCGGCAGCTCAACCTGTTCGGTGACATCTTCGAGCGCGTGCGCGCCGACTATGTCGACGAAGTCTCGGACCAGAAGCTCATCGAATCGGCGGTCAACGGCATGCTGTCGTCGCTCGATCCGCATTCAGGCTACCTGAATCAGAAGAACTTCCAGGAGATGCAGGTCCAGACCCGTGGCGAGTTCGGCGGGCTTGGCATCGAGGTCACGCTCGAGAACGGCGTGGTCAAGGTGATCGCGCCGATCGACGAGACGCCTGCCTTCCGCGCTGGCATCCTGACCGGCGACATGATCACGCAGATCAATGGCGATTCGACGCAGGGCCTGACGCTCTCCGAAGCGGTCGAGAAGATGCGCGGGCCCGTCAACACCGACATCAAGCTCACCATCGTGCGGCCGGGCCAGGACGCCCCCTTCGACGTCACGCTGACGCGCGAAGTCATCAAGATCAGTTCGGTCCGCGGACGCACTGAGGGCGATGTCGTTTATCTGCGCATCACCACTTTCAGCGAACAGACATCGGCTACGCTGGCCAGCGAAACGGCACGCCTGCGCAAGCAGATCGGCGACGGCAAGGTCGCCGGCATCGTTCTCGACATGCGCGGCAATCCGGGCGGTCTGCTCGACCAGGCCGTGAAGGTTTCCGATGCCTTCCTCGACCAGGGCGAGATCGTCTCGACCCGCGGCCGTCGCGCCGGCGATGCCCAGCGCTACAATGCAAAGAAGGGAGACATCGCGGATGGCCTGCCGCTCGTCATCCTGATCAACGGCGGTTCGGCCTCAGCCTCGGAAATCGTGGCCGGCGCGCTGCAGGACCATGGCCGCGCCGTGGTGATGGGCACCAAGTCCTTCGGCAAGGGCTCGGTCCAGACCATCATCCCGATCTCGGGCCAGGGCGCCATTCGCCTGACGACGTCGCTTTACTACACGCCGTCGGGCAAGTCGATCCAGGCGAAGGGCATCGACCCCGACATCCTGGTCGAACAGGCGAAGCTCGACACCGCCGGCAAGCCGATGGCCTCGGCCGCGCCGCAGCGTCGCAACGAGGCCTCCTTGCGCAACCACATCGAGGTCGACAGCAAGACCGGTCGTCCCACGCTGGTTGCGCCGACACCGGCTGCCCCGGGTACGACCCCGCCGGCGGATGAGACCAGTAACGCTGCACCGCCGCCCCCACCGCCGATCGGCGGGTCGATCAACCCGGAGTCCGGCGATAACTTTGACTTCCAGCTAGCCCGTGCCGTCGATCTGCTCCGCGGCATGGCCAAGTTCGCGAAGAAGCCGAACTAAAGCGGGCCCTTGGGGCCCAAGGGTACGGGCGTGGCACGCAAACCCCGGCCGGAACCGGAACCAGACGACGACGATCTGACGGTCGAAGACGCAGAGGATAACGGGCCGCCCCGACGGGCGGCCCGTTCCCCAGCCGATGACGAGCCGGATTTTGATTTGGACGCGGCGGCACCTGACGGTGACGACGATGCGCTGTCCGACGACGATGGTGACTTTTCCGACGACCCTGAAGCCGAGGGCGGTGACGAACCGGAAGCTGCGCCGCGCCGGCGCCGCCGCTGGCTCGGCCCGCTCGCCATCACGAGCTATGTCCTCGTGCTGCTGTTCGTCGGGTTGATTGGCACGCTCGCGCTCACCTATTCCCCCGCGCCACCACCACCGCCGCCGCCGCGCAGCAGCGAGATCGCCGTCAGCCTGGCGCCTTTGCCTCCTACCGGCCCGACGCCGCTATCTGACGGCGAGACGACAACCGCGCCGCCAGCTGTAGGGAGCATGCCGGTTACACCCGGCGCGCCCAATGCTGCTGCGGCGCCCGCCGCACCGCCACGCCCTGCCACGCCGCCGCCGCCCCGCGGCTCGCAGACCCCGCTGCCCGCCGTGCCCGACCCGGCTCTGGTCACAGAAGGCCCGACCGGGCCGCTACCCATTATCGCGCCCGACGGGCGCCAGGCCTGGCAGGTCTATGCCCGGCCCTTCGCGCAAGATCGCAAGCGGCCGCGCATCGCCATTGTGGTCCAGGGCGTCGGCTTCAGCGACGCTGCCACCACTGCGGCCATCCAGAAGCTGCCCGGCGCCGTGAGCCTGTCTTTTGAGCCCTATGCACCCGACGTGCAGCGCGGCATCAACGCCGCGCGCGCAGCGGGCCATGAGGTGTTCCTGCAGCTGCCGATGGAACCGCTGGACTATCCGGCAAGCGATCCCGGCCCGCACACGCTGCTTACTTCGCTGCGGCCCGAGCAGAACATCGACCGGCTGACATGGCTGCTTTCGCGCTTCACCGGCTATGCCGGCGTCATCACCTTCATGGGCGACAAGTTCACCGCCTCGACCGACAGCCTGACGCCGGTGCTGCAGGAGGCCCGGGACCGCGGGTTGATGCTGCTCGACGCGAAAAGCAGCCGCAATAGCGTGGCCGCGCAGGTCGCCGCCGACCTCAACATGCCACGCGCGGTAAACAACCGCTTCATCGACACCGAAGCCTCGCGCGTCAGCATTGACGCCCGGCTTCTGGAACTCGAACGCATCGCCCAACAGACCGGTACGGCCGTCGGCATCGGCACAAGGCCTTATCCCGTCACCATCGAACGCGTTGCCGCGTGGGCTGCGACGCTGGACGCCAAGGGCTTCGACCTTGTACCGGTATCGGCCATCGCCAATCGCCAGGCCGTCCGGTAGATGGCCCTACCATCAAGTCGCCCGATGACCACCGCACTTCCCACCGGCTACCGTCCCTGCGTCGGCATCATGCTGCTGAATGCCGACAACAAGGTTTTCGTCGCCCGCCGCATCGACATGACGAGCGACGCCTGGCAGATGCCCCAGGGCGGCATCGACCCCGGCGAGGAACCGCGGGACGCCGCGATGCGCGAACTGGGTGAAGAAACCGGCACCGACAAGGCCACCATCGTCGCCGAGAGCGGCGTGTGGATGAACTACGACCTGCCGGTCGAGTTGATTGGCCAGCTGTGGAAGGGCAGCTATCGCGGCCAGACGCAGAAGTGGTTCCTGATGCGCTTCACCGGCAACGACAGCGACATCAACATCGCCACCGAGACACCTGAATTCACCGAGTGGAGGTGGATCGAGCCCGCGCAGCTTCCCGACGTCATCGTGCCCTTCAAGCGCGACATCTACCGTCAGGTCGTAGCTGAGTTCGCCCCGCTGATCCAATCCACGCTGCGCTGACGCCCGCCATGCCGCCGGCCGTGCAGACACCGGTCCTCGGACTGACGGAATGGCTGCTAATTGGCTTCCTCGCATTCCTGTGGGGCGGCTCTTTTTTCTTCTTCGCCGTCGCCGTCCATGAGCTGCCCCCTTTGACCGTCGCCTTTGCCCGCGTTGCCATCGGCGGCGTGGTGCTGGCGGGCATCGCACTGGCCACCATCCGGGTACCGCTGACCGCCCGCCTGCTCGGCGCCTTCCTGGTGATGGGACTGCTCAACAACGCCATCCCCTTTACGCTGACGGCCACCGCGCAGATGCGGCTCGATTCCGGCCTGGCCTCCATCCTGAACGGGACGACGCCGATTTTCAGCGCCATCCTCGCCGTGCTGGTCGGCCAGGAATCCTTCTCGACGCGGCGCCTCGGCGCCGTCGTGCTGGGCTTTCTCGGCGTCGTCGTGCTACTGGGACCAACCACGCTCACCGGCGGTGGCGGCACCGGCTGGAGCGCGCTTCTCGTGCTTGGCACCGCGTTCTCCTATGCCTGCGCCGGCATCTTCGGGCGCCGCGCCTTCCAAGGCGTGCCGCCAATGCTGACAGCCACCGGGCAAGTGGCGGGGGCCGCACTGTTGCTGGCGCCGGTGGCCCTGCTGGTCGATGCCCCCTGGCGCCTGCAAAGCCCCAGTGCCGCCGCCTGGGGCGCGCTGGTCGGCATCGGATTGTTGTGCACCGCGCTCGCCTATCCGATCTTCTTCCGGGTCTTGCGCACGGCGGGCGCGACCAACCTGATGCTGGTTACCCTGCTCAATCCCGTCAGCGCCTTGCTGCTCGGTATTCTTGTGCTGGGCGAGCGCCCCCACTGGACCGCGTTTGCCGGGATGGCGCTGATTTTCGCCGGGCTGCTGGTGATGGACGGGCGCCTGCTGAATCTCAGGCGCGCCGCCGCCAAGGACTAGGACAGCCGTCAGGCTGCGTGACGCTGCCGGTCGTCCGGCGTGCCATCGTCAGCAAGCCGGGCGCGCACGCGCAGGCCGCGATAGACAAGCGTGGCGAGGCCACGCTGCCACGACCACTCCCTTTCGAAACCCAGTGCCTTCAACGCCATGAAGATGCCGCGCTCGACATGCCCTGGCTGGTAGAGCCGTAGCGCGCGCGCGGCGTAGGCGCTGTTGGCGGTCTTGCGGTTATAGGGCGCGGGCATCAGGTTGCCGGCATGGAAGGCATAGGACAATTCATCGTCCTGGATTTCCACCGCCCGCATCAGGGCCGTGCGCAGGCGATACCAGAATCCCTTGCCCTCGCGCGCCTGGTAACGTTCCATGTGGCGGCGGAACAATCCGTAATGCGCAAACTCGTCGCGCGCGATCTGGGTGCAGATATCGCGCAGCACCGGTTCTTCGCTCGCATCACGGATGGCGCTGTAGAAGGAGCTCGTGCCGATCTCGACCATGCAGCGCGACAGTAATTCCCCGGTGCGCGAGCCACGGATCGATTCATTGCGCTCAAGTTCGAGATGGAAGCCCTCGGTGAAGGCGCGATAGCTGGCTTCGAAATCGAAGGCCGGGTCGGCCAAACACGCCCATTGGGCCAAGGCCAGACCATGCTGGATTTCTTCTTCACCCCAGACACGGGCGGCGGCCTTGAAGTCTTCATCGTCGGTGAAGACGTTGCACAGATAGGTCACATAGTCGCCGCTGCGGTATTCCACCATGGCGGCGGCCCGCACGATCTCAAGGAGACGCGAATCCACCTTGGAGCGATCGAACTTGCTCCAGTCGATGTCGTCGATAGACCATCTCTTGCTCATGCCATCCCTCCCGGTGTGTCACGAGTGAGTCCTCAGCTACCACAAAAATGTGGAGAGCAGCTTGGTTAACGTCAAGAGTGCTTTGAGGTTCGGTCTGAAAGGACCAAATCACGCTGCCTGGGCGAGATCCCGCAAGGTCGTGAGGCGCGCTTCGATCAGCGTGCGGTCCGTGTCGGAGGTTGTAGCCGCAAGGGCTTCCTCGGTGATCTTGATACGTTGCTCGAGGTCGGAGCGCTTCAGGTCTTCCACCGGTACCGCATCTTCGGTCAACACGGCGCAACGATCATTCGTGACCTCGGCAAAGCCACCGGAAACGAAGATCCGGCGGGTAGCACCATCATTCTCGACCTCGAGAATGCCGGGACGCACCAGGGCCACGAGCGGCTGGTGGCCAAAAAGCACGCCAAAATCGCCCTCGGTGCCCGGGATAACGACCATGTCCACCGACTCGGAAACCAGAAGGCGGTCGGGCGACACCAGTTCGAAGGCGATCTTTTCGGCCATGGTCGTGTACTTCCCTAAAGGGCCTTATGCCGCTTCCGCAGCCATCTTGCGGGCGTTGTCGATGGCCTCATCGATCGTGCCGCACATGTAGAAGGCCGCTTCCGGCAGGTCGTCATGCTTGCCCTGCACGATTTCCTTGAAGCCGCGGATCGTTTCGGCGAGCGGGCAGAGAACGCCCGGACGGCCGGTGAACACTTCGGCGACGTGGAACGGCTGCGACAGGAAGCGCTGGATCTTGCGGGCGCGGGAGACCGTGATCTTCTGGTCTTCCGTCAGCTCGTCCATGCCCAGGATCGCGATGATGTCCTGCAGCGACTTGTATTCCTGTAGCACGCGCTGCACGTCGCGCGCGACGTTGTAATGCTCTTCGCCGATGATCCGCGGGTCCAGCATGCGCGAGGTCGAGTCGAGCGGGTCCACGGCGGGATAGATGCCGAGTTCCGCGATCTGGCGCGATAGCACGGTGGTGGCGTCCAGATGGGCGAAGGAGGTGGCAGGCGCCGGGTCGGTCAAGTCGTCGGCCGGCACGTAAATGGCCTGCACCGAGGTGATCGAACCCTTGTTGGTCGTCGTGATGCGTTCCTGCAGCGCGCCCATGTCGGTGGCAAGCGTCGGCTGGTAGCCCACTGCCGAAGGAATGCGGCCGAGCAGGGCCGACACTTCCGAACCGGCCTGGGTGAAGCGGAAGATGTTGTCGATGAAGAACAGCACGTCCTGGCCTTCCTGGTCGCGGAAGTATTCCGCGAGGGTCAGGCCAGTCAGCGCGACGCGGGCGCGGGCGCCCGGCGGCTCGTTCATCTGGCCATACACCAGCGCCACCTTGGACTTGTCGCCCTTGAGGTCGATGACGCCGGCATCCGCCATTTCATGATAAAGGTCGTTGCCTTCGCGCGAGCGTTCGCCCACGCCGGCGAACACGGAATAACCGCCGTGCGCCTTGGCGACGTTGTTGATCAGTTCCTGGATGAGCACCGTCTTGCCCACACCGGCACCGCCGAACAGGCCGACCTTGCCGCCACGCGCATAGGGCTCGAGCAGGTCGATGACCTTGATGCCGGTGACGAGGATCTGCGCTTCGGTCGACTGGTCGACGAAAGGCGGGGCCGAGGCGTGGATGGGCGCGTGCTGCTTGGAGTTGACCGGGCCGCGTTCGTCCACCGGCTCGCCGATGACGTTCAGGATGCGGCCGAGGGTCTCGGGGCCGACCGGCACCGTGATGGGCGCGCCGGTGTCGGTCACTTCCTGGCCACGAACCATGCCGTCGGTCGAGTCCATCGCGATGGTGCGGACCGTGCCTTCACCGAGGTGCTGTGCCACTTCGAGCACCAGACGCGAACCGGCGTGCGTGACATTCAGCGCATTCAAGATGGCAGGCAGGTGCCCGTCGAACTTCACGTCGACGACGGCGCCGATGACCTGTGTGACCTTGCCGACAACATTCGTGGCCATGATCCGAACTCCGTGTTCTTGTTCGCCTGAAGCCCTAAATGGCTTCGGCGCCCGAAATAATTTCAATCAGTTCTTTGGTGATGACGGCCTGGCGCTGGCGGTTGTAGCTCAGCGTCAGTCTGTCGATGATGTCGCCGGCGTTGCGCGTGGCATTGTCCATTGCGGTCATTCGCGCGCCCTGTTCGGAAGCGGCGTTTTCCAAGAGTGCTTGGAAGACCTGGATGGCCAGGATGCGCGGCAGCAGGGCGTTGAGTATTTCCTCTTCGTCCGGCTCGTATTCGTAGATCGCATCGCCGACGGTGGGCGCAGCAACCACGCCTTCCGGCAGCGTGGCCGGGATCAGGCGGTGTGCGGTCGTCACCTGGCTGATCACCGACTTGAACTTGTTGTAGTAGAGCGTGGCGACATCGAATTCGCCGGCTTCATAAATTTCGGTCACGCGCTGCGAAATCGGCTGCGCCACGCCGAAACCCAGGCGCTTCTGGCCGCTGAGGTCGATCGTGTCGAGGATCAGGTCGCGGAAGTCGCGACGCAGGATGTCGCGGCCCTTGCGGCCAATGCACAGGAACTTCACCGTCTTGCCGGCGGCTCGCAGCGCGATGGCGTCACGCCGGGCGGCGCGCGCGATCGACGAGTTGAAGGCGCCGCACAATCCGCGTTCGCCGGTGGCAACGATCAGCAGATGAACATCATCCTTGCCGGTGCCGCGCAGCAGCTGGGGCGCGTCGTCGCGATCCTGCATGCTGGCGCCGAGCGAGGCGAGCAGGCGCTGCATGCGTTCGGCATAGGGGCGCGCAGCCTCCACCGCGTCCTGCGCACGGCGCAGTTTCGACGCGGCCACCATCTGCATGGCCTTCGTGATCTTGCGCGTCGATTTGACGCCCGTGATCCGATTGCGTAGGGCTTTAAGGCTCGGCATAGGCCGTTAGGTCCTGACCCGGTTCGCCAATCAGGCGAAGGTTTTGACGAGGCCCTCGATGATCGAGGCCAGCTTCTTTTCGGTGGCGTCGGACAGGGCCTGCTCAGTGCGGATGGTGGTCAGCACATCGCTGTGCTTCGCCCGCATCTCGCCCAGAAGCTTCTGTTCGAAATCGACAACCTTGTTCGGCGGCACCGTGTCGAGGAAGCCACGCACACCGGCGAAGATCGAGACGACCTGCTCTTCGATCGGCATCGGCTGGAACTGGCCCTGCTTCAGCAGCTGGGTCAGGCGCGCACCGCGCGCCAGCAGTCGCTGGGTCGAGGCGTCGAGATCCGAGCCGAACTGCGCGAAGGCCGCCATTTCGCGATATTGCGCGAGGTCGAGCTTGATGCGGCCGGCCACCTGCTTCATCGCCTTGATCTGGGCGGCGGAGCCGACGCGGCTGACCGAGATGCCGACGTTAATGGCCGGACGGATACCCTGATAGAAGAGTTCCGATTCCAGGAAGATCTGGCCGTCGGTGATCGAAATCACGTTGGTCGGGATATAGGCCGACACGTCGCCGGCCTGCGTCTCGATGACCGGCAGCGCCGTCAGCGAGCCCGAACCATTGTCCTTGTTCAGCTTCGCGGCGCGTTCCAGCAGGCGCGAATGCAGATAGAA
>CAXNFA010000025.1:0-9035 GCA_964201105.1 Alphaproteobacteria bacterium
TCCCTCAGCATGTGCCACGCATAACCGGTGATGCGGTCCAGGTAGCGGCCGAGCAGGATGCCCCAGGCAGCCTGATTCCCTGCTGCAATGCCGCGCACGAGATCGTCATCGGAATCGCCAGCCGCCGCAGAGGCGGTCGGGGATATGTCCGGCGGCGGGTCATGGCGCGGCATGCAGCAGGGGCTTCAGGTCCTAGCGGCGATCATGGCGCGGGCCGCCGTGTGAACTTTCACGTCCGGGCAGTTCATTCACGTCCAGGGCGCCATCCTTGTTGGCATCATAGCGGCCAACCCAGCGCTTGGTGGGCGCATCGAGCTCCGCCTGCGAGATCTTGCCGTCGCCATTGGTGTCCAGCATGTCAAAGATGGTGGTGGTGCCAAGGCTCTGGATCAAGCGGCCGCGGCGGCGGAATTCATCCACCGACAGGCCACCGTCCTTGTCGACGTCGGCGGCGCCGAAGAGACGGGCGTGTTCGGCCATGAACTCGTCCGACGACACCTTGCTGTCCTTGTTGGTGTCGAACAGCTCGACGAAGCTCTGGGCGCGGTGACCGTGATGACCGCCCGGACCCTTGTCGGCGGCCGGCGGCGGTCCCGGAGGGGCCGCAGGCGTCTGGGCCAGCGCGGCCCCGGTGCCCAGGGCGAGGGCGGAAACAACGGCGCCAGCGGTCAGAATGCGTGAAAACGACATGAAATATACTCCTGCAAGAAGCGTTACGGCCTTCCTGAATCTCTACACGCCGCCCCCCGCCCGCTTCCGTCGCGTGGACATGAAAAAAAGCCCTGCCCATACTCCCGGGCAACCAGACACAGCGAGGCATCCATGGCACGGCCGCATATCGAGTTTCTACAGGCGCAGGTTCTGCCCTGGTTCACACTGCCCGCCACGGCGGCCCGGCCCGGGGCTGAATGCAAGCTGCTCAGCCGCGATGCCGATTCGGGTGCCGCCAGCGTCATCCTGCGGTATCCCGCGGGCTTTGCCATCGACCGGTCGCACCGGCTCGATTCGGACGAGGAATTCTTCGTCCTCAAGGGCGAGGTCAGCATTGGAGACACGGTCTATCGCGAGGGCAGTTATGCCTTCCTGCCCAAGGATTTCCCGCGCGGCCCGATGCGGGTGAAAGATGGCGCCGATGTGCTCACCTTCTTCCCGCACAAGCATGACAACCACTTCGACGCCGGCGCCGGCTATGACGCACGCAAGCTGGTAGAGCATGTCGACACGAAAGCGGTCGCCTGGGACATGGCGGGAGTCGATCCGAAGGTGGTCGGCAGCGGCCTTGCCAAGCTGATCCTGCGGCTCGATCCCGACACGGGCGAGCGCACCTGGCTGCTGCGCATGGGCGCCTCCAGCCCGGACCTGAAGGAAGCACCGATCGAGTCGCATCCGAATGTCGAGGAAGTGCTGTTGCTGGACGGTGAAATCTCGACTCATCTTGGCGTTCACAAGCCGGGCGCCTATTTCTGGCGTCCCGGCAACATTCCGCATGGTCCCGTCGCGTCGGCGCGCGGCATGACCGGCTTCTTCCGCTGCATGGGCGGACCCTTCAGCACCAACTGGTCGCAGCATGTCGAGCCGATCGACTGGAACCATCCCTACACGCCGGTGCTGCCGCCCGACCTCCAGAAATACAAGGATGCGCCAGTGCCCGCCGGGCAGGCCTACTGACCATGGGCGAACGACCGCATATCGAATACATCCAGGCGCAGGTGCTGCCCTGGCAGGCAAGCACGCTTGCCGGTGCACGCCCGGGTACGGAAATTCGCGTGCTCAGCGCTGAAACGCCGTCGCCAGAAAATGGTGCGGCGTCGATGCTCGTGCGTTATCCGCGCGGCTGGGTGCTGGACGACACGCATACCTTGCCCTGCGACGAGGAATTCCTCGTGCTCGAAGGCTCCCTGCGCATCGGCGACCGCGTCTTCGGGCGGCGCGGCTATGGCTTCCTGCCCGTCGGCTTTCCGCGCGCCGGCATGGCGTCGTCCGAGGGCGCGGTGGTGCTGACCTTTTTCGAAGGCGCGCAGAAGCGGGTTTCGGGACTGGAAGGCCGCTTCGATGCGGCCCGGCTGGTGATGTCGGACACCGACGCCATGCCGTATGACTACAACTTCGCGCACAAGCTGGCCGGCAGCGAAATCGGCATCAAGCGGCTGCGCGAAGACCCCTATACCGCGGAGCGGAGCTGGATTCTCACCAAGGGACCGGACTCCCATGAGACGCTGCCCAAATCAGGGCATCTCGAACATCATCCCCACTGTGTGGAAGAGATTTATCTGCTCGAAGGCGAGTTGCGCTGGCCGCAGGGTCCAATGCGCGCCGGCGCCTATTTCTGGCGGCCGGAGGGAATCCTGCACGGGCCCGGTGCCTCGTTCACCGGGTTCCGCGCTTTCTTCCGGACGCGCGGCGGGCCATTTTCGACGGTCTACATCGATGAAACCCGCCCGCGCCCGCATGACATGCCGGCCTATCGGCCCGTGCTGCCGCCGGCCCTGCGTTCCATCGCGCGCGAAGACGCAGGCCTCACGCCCTACTGACCGCAAAGAAAAACCCCCGCCGTTGCCGGCGGGGGTTTGTTTGTGCACGAGCGCCCGGGTTAGTTGGCGAACTCGATGTCTTCATAGTTGAAGGTGCGCACGCGGTTCTTGAAGTTCTTCACATTGCGCTGCACGGCCGTCAGGTCGATGATTTCATGCAGCATGATGTGCGCCGCTTCCGCCTTGTACTTTTCCTGGATCTTGGCGAGCGCGTCGTTGCGCTTCTTCACGTCGAACTCCGTCGCCACCACCTGGAACAGGGGCTCCAGGTCCTTGTCGCAGTAATACGGCTTCGGATTCAGGCAGCTCTGGAAGAACATGGCCTGGATCGCGTCGTTCAGCGGCGAGGTGGCGTTGATGGCGACATAGCCATGGCCTTCCCACTGCGTTTGCTGGAGCTTGCGGATATAGTCGGCAAAGGCCGTCTGGCGCACGTTCACCTTCACGCCGAGCTTGCCGATGTCCTGCGACACCTGCTGGTAGATTTCCGAGTCGGCGGGCTGGCCGCCGATCACGCCCTCGATCAACAACTCGAAGCCACCATTCGGATAACCGGCTTCGGCCATCAGCGCCTTGGCCTTGGCCATATCATAGCCATGCGGCTTCAGGGCGTGATAGCCCTGCGCGGTCGACGTGATGTGTGTGCCCGACGGCTTGCCGCCAAAGCCGCGCAGATAGGCATCGACATACGCCTGGGTGTCGATCGCGTGATTCATCGCCAGGCGCACGCGGCGATCCTGGATCGGCTTCACGTCCGCGGTCACGCCCTGGGTGAACAAGGCGATCGACACGGTCTGCGGCGAACCCGCGATGTCGATCAGGCCGCCGGCCGCCTCGACCTGCGGGAAGTTCTCCGGGTTGACGCCCTGCATGACGTCGACCTGCTTCGACAGGAAGGCCTGCAGCCGCGCCGCGCGCTCTTCCAGCTTGAACATCTCAAGGCGGCGGATCTTGGGCGGACGCCACGAGCCTTCAAATGCCTCGAGCTTGGCGTGGTTGTCGGCACCCCAGTCCTGATGGATGAAGGGACCGGTACCGATTGGCTTGCGGGCGAAGCCGGAAACCCCGGCATCCTTGAAATATTTCGGCGGCACCATGTAGAGGCCGGACAGGCGGTTCGCCATCACCGGGTCAGGCTTCTCGGTCGTGACGTCGAAGGTCAGGTTGTCGACCTTGGTGAACTTCACCAGGCTGCGCACGATCTGCTCGGCGGAGTTGCCCTGGACCTTGCCTTCCTCGCCCGCCAGCCATTCGCGGTTGGCGATCACGGCATCGGCATTCACCGGCTCGCCGTTCGAGAAGATGACGTTGGGCTTCAGCCACACGCGCCAGGTGGTCGGGCTGGTGTTCTGCCAGCGCGCGGCCAGGGCGGGCTGTGGCTTGCCGGTTTCGTCCACCCAGATCGGTGCGTCGAACACGGCGGCCCAATGATACACGCCGGGCGAGCCCGAGCCGCGATAGGGATTGCCAAGCGCCGGCGGAAACTGGTTCAGGGCGAGGCGAAGCGTCTTGTCCTGGGTCGCGGCACTGGCGGGTGCCAGCGCTCCGGCCAGCAGCGCGGCGGCAGCCAGCGCACCGGCGCCCCAACGCCAGGCGGAAGTGGATGTCGTCATAAGAACTCCTCTCGTTCAGGCGGCTGAAGACCGCAGAAGCAGACTTTAGGGTGCTGCGCGTGCACGGTCCATGGGCAGTTGTGCCTTGACCATTGCGCGGACCGGGGCCTCCGGCGCTATCTTCGCGGTGTGCAGCGGCGGGAGGTCTTCATGGCGGGCAAGACGAAGGCGGGCAAGGTCGGCAAGGGTCGGACGACGGTGGCGCGCAAGCCGACCAAGGCCGGCAAGGCAGCGACCAGGGCGGCGCCGCTTCGCAAGGTCGTGACGCGCCCGCGTCCGCCTCGCAATGTTGTGTCCCGCACCCGGCCATCGTCCGCCGCCGCCAAGCCCACCGGCCGCAATGCGCGCCGCATCACCCTCAAGCCCGACATCTATGACGGCTTCAAGATCGCGTTGGGCTACCAGGTCGGCAATCTGGTGATCCTCTCGGGTCAGGCGTCGCTCGACCTCAAGACCGGCGCCGTTGTCGGCAAGGGCAATTTCGACACCCAGCTCAAGCAGGTCTTCGCCAACCTGAAGACTGTGCTGAAAGCCGCCGGCTCGTCGATGGAGCAGGTGGTGAAGGTCAACATCTACCTGACCGACATGAAGCACTTCCCCAAGATCGTCGAGGCGCGGGGCAAGTATTTCAAGCGGCCCTGGCCGGCCGACACGATTGTCGAGGTCGGCGCGCTTGGGCTGCCCGAGCTGATGATCGAGATCGAGGCGATTGCGCTGGTCGGTGGCAAGCTCATCGGCTAGAGCAACGGCTGTTTTGCTTTCTTCCGCAGGATCGTTTCCTGCGATTTTCTCACCGGAGGATTTTCAATGGCACGCGGCAGCAACAAGCTCACCGGCGGCATGGTCGTCAGTCGCACGCTGAAGAAATACGGCATCAGCACGGTTTTCTCTCTCGCCGGCGCGTCCCACACGCATTTGCTCGATGCGCTCGACAAGGATGAATTCGCCATTGTTTCCAACCGGCACGAAACGGCCACCGTCGGCGCGGCCGATGGCTATGCGCGTGTCACGGGCAAGCTTGGCGTGGCGCTCATCATTTCGGACCAGGGCGTGCCGAACGCGGTGTCGGGTATCCTCACGGCCTATGAAGCCTGCTCGCCGGTTCTGGTGATCGTGGCCCATCCGCACACGGCTGGCATCGAGCCGCAGGCACTGGTCGATCACGACCAGATGGCACTGACGCGCTCGATCGCGAAATGGTCGCGCACCGTCCACTCGGTGGACCGTCTCCGCGAGTATGTCGAAGTGGCGGCCCGGACGGCGCTGTCGGGCCGTCCCGGCCCCGTCGTCCTGCAGGTGCCGCAGCAATTCTTCTCCGAAGCGGTCGATCGCGGCGAGGAACTCGATGCGCCGCTCACCGACATCCACAAGCCCGCGCCGCCGCTCGCCTCCATCGAAAAGGCAGCCGAGATGCTGGACAAGGCCAAGCGCCCGCTGATCATCGTTGGTGGCGGCGCCCAGCTTTCGGGCGCCGGTCCGGCGCTGCGCAAGCTGTCGGCAGACTTCGGCATCCCCGCCTTCGGCAACGCCATGGGCCGCGGCCTGGTGTCGGAGGATGACGAGTTGGGGTGGGCCTGGGGCCTTGCCCAGGTGGCGGCCAAGCATGCGGATGTCGTCCTGTGGGTCGGCTCCCGCATGACGCAGCGCATGGGTTATGGCATGGCGCCGCGCTTCGCACCCAAGGCCAAGTTCATCCAGATCGACATCATGGGCGAAGAGATCGGCCGTAACCGCCCGATCGACCTGCCGATCGTTGGCGACGCAATGCTCTCGGTCGTCGCGCTGAATGCTGCCATGCGGAAGCGCAAAGCGAAGGCAAAGACCAGTGTGAAATGGATCAAGGACGCAGTGAAGCCGCGCCTGGAATTCATCGATTCGCTCGGCCGCAACGAGACGGGTCCCATTCATCCGTATCAGTTCGCTCGCGAATTGATGAAGCGCATGCCAAAGGACGCGGTCTATGTGGGCGATGGCGCCGACATCCAGAACTGGATGCACGCCGTGGTGAAGATCAAGGGCGACCGCAGCTACATCGATCACTACCCGCTGGGATCCATGGGCATCGGTACGCCACTGGCGCTCGGTGCTGCCGCCGGCGCCAAGGAACTGGCGAAGGAAAAGGGCGGCAAGCCGCGCCCGATCATCCATGTCACCGGCGATGGCGCGTTCGGCTTCTATCCCGCGGAATATAACGGCGCGGTCCTCGCTGGCCTCAAGATCAACACCTTCATTTCCAATGACGGTGCCTGGGGCACGGAGAAGCACGGCCAGACACTGGCCCTGAACCGTCACGTCAACGTGGAGTTCGGCGACGTCCACTATGACCTGATCGGCAAGGCTTTCGGCTGTGAAGCCCAGCGCATCACCAAGCCGTCGGAAGTTGGGGCCGCGATCGACAAGTCACTGGCGTCGAAGGTCACTTGCGTGACCGACATTGTCACAGACCCGGAGGCGGGCCATGTGCGCAAGACCGATCCGCGCGTGCAGACGATCGCCTTCCTCGATCTGGTGACCAGCCGCAAGTCACACTTCACGCCCGATGTGGCGTGAGAGGGAAGGGCGAGGCGCCGACACGCCTCGCCCTTTTCACTTGAAGGCGTTGACGGGAATCTTCAGGTAGCTGACTCCATTCGCCTCGGGCGGCGGCAAAGTGCCGGCCGTCATGTTGACCTGCACCGATGGCAGCAGCAGCACCGGCACCGCCAGCTTGCGGTCGCGCTCCGTGCGCATCGCGACGAACTCATCCTCGCTGACACCCGCCTTGATGTGGATGTTGCTGGCATTCTGTTCGGCGACGGTGGTTTCCCACGCATAGTTGCGGCCATTCGGTCCGTAGTCATGGCACATGAACAGCCGTGTCGCGGGCGGCAGGGCCAGTATCTTGCGGATCGAGCGATAAAGCTGTGCCGCGTCGCCGCCCGGGAAGTCGGCCCGCGCCGTTCCGTAGTCGGGCATGAACAGCGTATCACCGACGAAGGCGGCGTCGCCGATGACATAGGTGATACAGGCGGGTGTGTGACCCGGCGTGTGCATCACGCGCGCCTCCATTGCACCGATCCGGAAGACCTCGCCGTCGCCCAGCAACTGCTGGAACTGGCGGCCGTCGGTCGCCATCCAGTCGCCGAAATTGAACAGCGACTTGAAGGTGCGCTGCACGGCGCCGATGCGGTCGCCGATCGCCGTGCGTCCGCCAAGCGCGGCCCGCACCTGCGGCGAACCGGTCAGATGGTCAGCGTGAACATGCGTCTCCAGCACCCACTGAACCTTCAACCCGGTTTCGCGCACGAAGGCGATGACCCTGTCGACAGGCGCGGTGCTGGTGCGGCCCGATTTGGGGTCGAAGCCGAGAACGGGATCGATCACCGCGCAGGCTGACCCCGCCGGCTCCGCCACGACATAGCTGACGGTGAAAGTAGCCTCGTCGAAAAAGGCAGTGACCCTGGGCTGCATATCCCCTCCTGGTTTCCTTGGGGATTATACTAGCTTTGACTGGAGATTTCAGGGCGGCGATAGCGCCAGCACGCCACGCGCGTCGCGCTTCGCCTCTTCCGGCGTCGCCGGAATACGGAAGAATAGTCCGTCGCGCCAAAGGGGCGCCTGGTCGCTGAACCAGCGGCTATAGGGGTTGCCCGACGCACCGGGGGCATAGGCATAGCGCGATTCATCCAGGTTGCCGAGGTCATAGACCGCGCGATAGGACGCGCCATGGCTGTTGGGAAAACGGGCGCCACTGCCGCCAAAGCCGCCGCGCTTCAGCGTGTAGTTGCCGCCATCGCTGTCGAGTTCGATGCCAAGCCAGCGGCCCAGCCCGGGAATGAAGCTGAAGGCCGGGTGGGTGAAACGCACGGGGTGCGCCGCGCCCCAGCGCCAGTTGTTCATGTCGGCGCCATAGGCTGCAGCCAGGGTGGCGATCGCATCATCAAGGGCAACGGCGACCTGCGCCGCGCAGGATTCCACCGCCGGGCTGCGCGTGTCGTCGCACCAGCGCGGGTCGTCCGTCAGTGCCGCCCGGATCTGGCGCGGCCATTGGCCGGTGGTAAAGGCTGGGCCCATCTCGTCGGCAAACAGGCGCGCAGCCAGCGCCCGCATCCAGGCGCTGAAAAGAAGGGGCTCGGCGCGGGCGCGATCCATGCCGTGATCCCAGCCATGCAGCCGCGTCACCGCGCTGCGCGCGATCGCCGACAGTGACTCCGTGTCATTCACGGCGCGCAACAGCAGCGGCAGCAGGTCGCGGGCCATCGGCGACAGCGTATCGACCTGCATCCGGGCGTGGTCGTCAGCGCGCGGCCGCTCGCCATCGGCAAGCATTTCGGCAATGCGCTCGGCCCGATAGCTCAGATCCCAGTCGGCGCCGATGAAATGCGGGTACTCGTCATCCACGACGCGGTTGTTCGCGTTGAAGATTTGCCCCGAGGTCGGGTCCATGGCCTGCGGCAGCTCGTCGAAGTCGAGAAAACCGACCCAGTCCTGTGCGCCGCTCGCGCCATCGCCGGGCACCAGGCCCCGGTCATTCTGGCGTACGGGCACGCGCGCGGCGGCGACAAAGCCGATGCTGCCAAAGCGGTCGGCGAAGAAGACATTCTGCTGCGGGGTATGAAAGTCACGCAGCGCGGTGCGGAAGGCCTCGGCGTCGGCGGCACGGTTCATGCCGAGTAAAGCTTCCGGTGTGCGGTCGCCCTCCTGCAGGGCGACGGCCGATAGGGCCATGACGCGGCCCTGGCCCGCGCGCGATGCGGCATTGTCGAGCACGTCGGAGACAATGGGGCCATGCTGCGTGGCGCGCACGGCCTGGATCACGTCGCGGCCAAAGCGCACGCGGATTGTCTCGTTGCGCGTTTCGAGTGGCAGCGGGCCGTTGGCCGTGACGTAGTTTTGCGGATTGATGGTGTCC